>JAHJIQ010000048.1 GCA_018823285.1 Pseudomonadota bacterium | reverse complement strand
GATGGGGATGAGGTTGTCGGGGGAGGGGTAATCAGGCGTCTGGATGAGTGAGAAAAGAAAAAAAAGAGTCGCCCTGTCGACCCTGGGCTGCAAGGTGAACCAGTTTGAATCGGCCGCCTTTTTGAGCGGGTTTGAGAAGGGGGGGGTGGAAATCGTGCCCTTTTCCCAGGAGGCTGATGTCTATATCGTCAATACCTGTGCGGTGACCGCCAAGGCGGCCGCGCAGTCTCGGCAGCAGATCAGGCGGGCCGGCAAAACCAATCCGGGCGCCAGGGTGGTGGTGACCGGCTGCTACGCCCAGATCGGCACGGACGAGATCCTGAAGATTGGCGAAGGGCTGACGGTGATCGGCAACAGCCATAAAAACGGTCTGGTCGATGAGGTTCTTGCAGATCTAAGGCCCAACGGAGAACGGGTGCTGGTGGGTGACATCAGCTGCCGGCAGGAGCCGGCCACCCTTCAGGCGACAACCTTTGGCGACCGCACCCGGGCCTATCTGAAAATCCAGGACGGCTGCAATAATTTCTGTTCGTACTGCATCGTTCCCTATGCCCGGGGCAGGAGTCGCAGCCAGGCTCCGGACGAGGTGCTGGAGCAGGCCCGGATCTATGCCGCGAACGGCTATCGGGAACTGGTGGTGACCGGCATCCATACCGGCCTCTACGGGCAGGATCTGGATCCGGTGATCGATCTTGCCACCCTGCTGCGTCGCCTGCTTGCTGAACACCCCCTGCGCTATCGGATAAGCTCGCTGGAGCCCGGCGAGGTGTCGGCGGAGCTGCTCGAACTGATGGCAGTGGAGGAAAACCTGATGCCGCATCTGCACATTCCGCTGCAGAGCGGGGATGACCGGATTCTGCAGAGCATGGGGCGGAGGTACCGCCGGGATGATTTCGCCGAACTGGTAAACCGGTGCAAAAAGATGATGCCGGAGATGGCCATCGGGGTCGACGTGCTGGTCGGCTATCCCGGTGAGAATGATTCGGCCTTCCGCAACACCTGCGAGCTTCTGGAAGGTCTCGCTGTCTCCTACCTGCATGTCTTTCCCTACTCGAAGCGGCCGGGGACCAGGGCGGCGGAGATGAGCGGCCAGGTTCCGCAGCAGATAAAAGATGAAAGGGTTGCGATTCTGCGTGATCTGAGTGTAAGAAAAAGAAGGGAGTTTTACCGATCGCAGATCGGGACCGTCAGAAGCGCGCTGGTGGAAAGAGGGAGCAGGGAGAAAAAGTTGATGCAGGGCTTTACGGACAATTACATCCCGGTGAGTTTTCCGGGGACCTCCGGGGACGCGAACCGGCTGTGCGCGATCAGGATCGACCGGGTTGAAGAAGACGCCGCTGTGTTCGGCACGGTTCAGGAAGGGTAGGAAATGATCGGGGAGATTATCGCGATAGGTGACGAACTCACCTCCGGAAGGATTCTGAACACCACCAGCTATTTTGCGGCAAGCCAGCTGTTTGCTGCAGGGCACGAGATCGTGGCGATGACCACGGTCGGAGACGATCCGGGACTGATCGGCAGAACGCTTTTGACCTCTCTCGAGCGGGCTGAATTCGTGGTCGTCACCGGCGGGCTCGGGGCAACGACCGACGATCTGACCAGCGAGGCGGTTGCCGACGCCCTCGACCGGCCGTCAATTTTCTACCCTGATATTCTGGCGCAGATAAAAAACAGCAGTCGTGAAACTTCCCGGGAGGTGCTGCACTCACTGGAAAAACTGGCCTGGCTGCCCGAAGGGGCTCACGCCTTGAAATATGATGCCGGGATGGCCGGGTATTTTCTGGTCCACGAGGGGAAGCCGGTTTTTTTCCTGCCCGGCGTTCCCCATGAGATGAAGGAGCTCCTGGTCGAGACGGTGATCAGCCGTCTCGCCGTCTGGCAGGGGGAGGAGGTGCGGCAGGTCCGGCAACGGTTGTATCGTCTCTTTGGATTGCCCGAGGTGGAGATCAACCGGAGAATCGGCCACCTTGAAAAGTATGGACCACAGGTGAAGATCGGCTATTATCCCGTTTTTCCAGAGGTGCATGTGAGTCTCACGGTGAGCGGGAAAGAGAGATCCGAGGTGGATGTGCTGACCCGGGACAGTGAAAATGAAATATTTTCCCGGCTCGGAGAGCACCTTTTCGGGGTTGAAAACGAGACCCTGGAAATGGTGGTCGGCAGGATGCTTGCCGGGAAAAAACTCACTCTGGCCGTTGCCGAGTCATGCACCGGAGGACGAATCGGCCACCGACTGACGAAAGTTCCCGGCAGCTCCGATTATTTCCTCGGCGGGGTGATCGCCTACAGCAACGGCTTGAAGGAAAAACTGCTTGGTGTTCCCGCGCGGACTCTTCTCGATCATGGCGCGGTAAGTTCCGAGACGGCAAGGGCGATGGCCGAAGGGGTGCGGCAGGCAACCGGGGCGGATATCGGGATCTCGGTCACCGGGATCGCCGGGCCATCCGGGGGGAGCGCTGAAAAACCGGTCGGGACGGTCTGTTTCGGTCTGGCCATATCCGGGGGGACCAGGGATTTTCGCCACACCTTCGGCGGTGACCGCCGACAGGTGCAGGAAATATCGTCCAGCCAGGCGCTGGATATTGTCCGCCGCTTCCTTATGGATTAATCATTCGAATTTTGCTATTGTACCGCTCCGCGTTCATTAAATGGCTTCAGATGACAAATACATTCTCCGGGAGAAATTGAATAATGGCCACTGCAGACGATAAAACCAAGACCCTGGACTCCGCGATCTACCAGATTCAGAAACAGTTCGGCAAGGGCGCGATCATGCGCCTCGGCATCGACCAGGCGGAAGCGGTTCCTTCCATTTCCACCGGGACCTTAAGTCTCGATATCGCAACCGGGGTCGGCGGAATTCCACGGGGCAGGGTGACCGAGATCTTCGGTCCCGAATCATCCGGCAAGACCACCCTCGCCCTGCATGTGATCGCCGAGGCGCAGAAGGCCGGAGGTACGGCGGCCTTCATCGATGCCGAGCACGCCCTCGACATCCACTACGCCGAACGGCTGGGAGTGAACATTGACAACCTGCTGGTCTCGCAACCGGACTTCGGCGAACAGGCCCTGGAGATTGCCGAAATCCTGATCCGCAGCGGCTCGGTGGATGTGATCGTGATCGATTCGGTTGCCGCCCTGGTCCCGAAAGCGGAAATCGACGGCGCTATGGGGGACTCCCATGTGGGGTTGCAGGCACGCCTGATGTCCCAGTCGATGCGGAAGATGACCAGCATTCTGAACCGGACCCACACCGCCCTGGTGTTTATCAACCAGATCAGGATGAAAATCGGGGTGATGTACGGCAATCCCGAGACCACCACCGGCGGCAATGCCCTGAAGTTCTACAGTTCTCTGCGGATTGATATCAGGAAGATGACCGCGATCAAGGACGGCACCGAAACGGTCGGCAACCGGACCAAGGTCAAGATCGTCAAGAACAAGGTGGCGCCGCCGTTCAAGACCGTTGAATTCGACATTGTCTTCGGCGAGGGCATCTCGCGGGTCGGCGATCTGCTCGATATGGCGGCGGAACAGGATATTGTCGAGAAAAGCGGGGCCTGGTATTCCTTCAATGGCGAGAGGATCGGCCAGGGCCGGGAGAACGCCAAGGCCTTTCTCAAGGAGCATCCGGACATCTTCAAGGAGATCGACAACAAGGTCAGGATGGGTTTCGGTCTGGCTGAGCATTGATCTCTTGAGGCAGGCAGACTGGCGGTGCCAAATACCTCCGGGCCGGAGACGGGATGATGTGAAACCTGTCTGCCGCGGCCGGAGGTATTGTGCTTTTTGTTTTGCTATCAAGCGCCCTGCCGTCCTGCGGCGGGGCGAGTTTATTAACACTAGCGCATAGAAAGATTGATCGAGATGACCGGAAACGAGATAAGAGAAAAATTTCTGCAGTATTTTGCCGAGAAAGGGCACCGGGTGGTGGAGAGCTCCCCCCTGGTTCCCCAGGATGATCCCACCCTGCTGTTCACCAATGCGGGCATGGTGCAGTTCAAGCGGTTGTTCATGGGCGATGAGAAACGGGACTATGTGCGGGCGGCGACCTCCCAGCGTTGCGTCAGGGCGGGCGGCAAGCACAACGATCTGGAGAATGTGGGTTACACCGCCCGGCACCATACCTTTTTCGAGATGCTCGGTAATTTTTCCTTCGGTGACTATTTCAAGGAAGATGCGATCCGCTATGCCTGGGAATTTCTGATCGAGGTGATCGGGCTTGATAAAAACCGGTTGTGGATCTCGGTTTTTCTTGACGATGATGAGGCCTTTGAGCTGTGGCAGAGGGTGGCCGGGGTTGACGCCTCGCGCATTGTCCGCCTTGGGGAGGACGAGAATTTCTGGGCCATGGGCGATACCGGCCCCTGCGGGCCCTGTTCCGAGATCCATTTCGATCAGGGCGAGGAGATGGCCTGCGGCCCGGATTGTAAGATGGGGTGTGACTGTGACCGCTTTCTGGAGATCTGGAATCTGGTGTTCATGCAGTTCAACCGTTCAGAAGACGGAACAATGACCCCGCTGCCCAAACCGAGTATCGATACCGGGATGGGGCTGGAAAGAATCACCGCGGTGGTCCAGGGGAAGAAGACCAATTACGACGGCGATCTCTTCACCACCATCTTTGCCAGGATCGCTGCGGTGACCGGCAGAAAATACGGGACAGACGGCAAGACCGACACCGCGATGCGGGTCATCGCCGACCACAGCCGGGCCACCGCCTTTCTGGTGGCCGACGGGGTGCTGCCCTCAAACGAGGGGCGCGGCTACGTCCTCCGGCGGATCATGCGCCGGGCGATCCGCTTCGGCCGCTCTCTGGGGTTGGACAAGCTCTTTCTGGCCGAGATCACCGATGCGGTTCTCAACCAGATGCAGGGGGCCTATCCCCACCTGAAAGAGAGCCGGGAGCTGCTGGTCAAGGTGGTCAATAACGAGGAGGAGCGCTTTCTGGAAACCATTGACCACGGTCTGGTCATGCTCAATGAGGAGCTGCAGAGGGTCGTCGCGGCAGGGGAAAAAACAGTTGCCGGCGCTTTTATCTTCAAACTCTACGACACCTATGGATTCCCGGTCGATATCGTCCGCGATTTGGCTCTGGAGAAAGGATTGTCTGTTGATGAGGCGGGATTTCACGCGGCCATGGAAGTCCAGCGGCAGCAGTCGAAGAAGTCCTGGAAGGGCAAAAGTATGGCCGAAGTCGGCCGTGGTGTGCAGGCCCTTCTGGACTTGGGCGCACGGACGGAATTTCTCGGCTATGAAACCGTTGCCGCCGATGCGGTTGTCACCGGATTGCTTGACCGGCAGGGCGATGCTGTCGGCAAGGCTTGTGCCGGTGACAAAGTTGCCATTGTCTGCGACCGCTCCCCGTTTTATGCCGAGTCCGGCGGACAGTGCGGAGACATCGGGGAAATATCCTGTGCGTCCGGCAGGGCCCTCGTCCGGGATACCGTCTCGGTCGGCGCCGGCCTGATTCTCCATCAGGCGGAAGTGGTCGAAGGGTCGCTGTCGCCCGGGGAAAAAGTGCATCTCGCAGTGGACTTGGAGCGACGGCGGAATATCGCCAGCAACCATACCGCAACCCATCTGCTGCAGGCAGCGCTGGTCAAGGTGCTGGGAGAACATGTCAAACAGTCCGGCTCCCAGGTCGATCCGTATCGTCTGCGCTTTGACTTCACAAATTTTTCACCGGTTTCACCGGAAGAGATTGCTCGGGTTGAGGTGCTGGTCAACGGGAAGATCCGTGACAATGAGCCGGTGGTCACCGAGGTCCTTGATCGCGAAGAGGCGATCCGGGGAGGGGCGACCGCCCTCTTCGGGGAGAAGTATGCGGAGAAGGTGCGGGTGGTTTCGGTGCCCGGCTTCAGCAAGGAACTGTGCGGCGGCACCCATGTCGGGCATACCGGAGAGATCGGGATGGTGAAGGTTGTTTCCGAGGGCGGGATCGCCGCCGGGGTCCGAAGAATCGAGGCCATAACCGGGCCGGCGGTCCTCGAGCGGATTCAGGGCAGGGAGAGGCAGCTGCAGGATATTGCGCTCATGCTCAAGACCGGCCCGGATGAGATCATGATCAAGATCGAGAAACTTCTTTCACGACAGAAAGATCTGGAAAAACAGCTGGCGCGGGCCGCCACCAGTCAGTCGGTGAATGACCTCGGCGCGATCATTGCCGGCGCCCGGGAACTTGACGGGGTGCGGGTGGTCGCCGCGAGGGTGGAGGTCGATTCGCCGAAAACCCTGCGGGACCTGGGGGACAAGCTGCGGGACCGGATGGGCAGCGGGGTTGCGCTGCTCGGGGCGGTGATTGGAGAAAAAGTGAGCCTGCTCGCCATTGTCAGCAAGGATCTTGCCGGTAAATACCATGCCGGGAACCTGGTGAAGGAGGTGGCGGGAATAGTCGGCGGCAGCGGCGGCGGGAGGCCTGATATGGCCCAGGCCGGAGGGACCATGCCTGACAAGCTTGATGGGGCGGTTGCCTTGGTGTATGAAATTGTAAAGCGTCAGCAGAAATAATTGAGTGCATGATAAATCCTCTGGAATTGAATTGGGATTCACCTTTCCGGGGGATCTCTTCCGGCTCTGTTCTTTAAAGGCTCCGGAGAGGAAAAAATATTGACAGCACCTTTTGAATGGGGTAGAAATCCTTCATTTCACTGAACGGGCATTCATTTTCAGATGTTCGATTTTTGCAAGTAAAATTCAGGGGTTAGTTTTATTCCCTGTTGGTTTTTTTGCTGTTTTTTCGGTTTTTTTTATCAATTTTAAGGTTGCAGGGAGCAGACAATGATAACCATTGATTTGACCATGCTCATCCAGATCGCGAATATTCTGATCATGATCTGGATAATGAATGCCGTTCTCTACAAGCCGATCAGGACGATTCTTGAGGAGCGCGGAAAGCGGATCGCCGGTCTTGAAAAGGACGTGGAGAATTTCACGGAAAATGGCCGGTTGCGTCTTGAGGCGTTCGACAAGAAACTGAACGATGCTCGGGCAAAAGCCAAGGCTGAGCTGGACACGGCTCGTGGGGAAGCTCAGACTGCCGGCGCGGCCCAGCTAGCCGAGATCCGGAAAAAGGCTGATGCCGAAAAGGCAGTGAGCCTGAAGCGGGTAGAGGAAGAAATCGGCAAGGCGAGGAGCGAGCTTCAGGGTCAGGTTGCTGCTTTTGCCACGGAGATGGCCGGCAAAATTCTGGGGAGGGCCATCTGATGAAAAATATCAACTGGTCGAAACTGACGTCGGTCCTTCTGGCAGCAGTGGTGGTCACCGGTTTCGCAACCCTGGCGTTTGCCTCCTCCGGCGCAGGGGCTCAAGGCGGGATCCCTCGTGAAAAATGGATGGATCTGTTGTGGCGGACCTTGAACTTCGCGGGCCTGGCGGTCATTCTGATCATGGCCCTGAAAAAGCCGATTGCCAACGGGCTAGGCAGTCGCCGACAGGCGATTGCCGAACAGTTCGAGAACCTTGAGGATCAGAAAGCCGAAGCGGAAAGAAAATATAAGGAATATGAAGCCAAGCTCTCAAAGATCGATCAGGAGGTCGAGTCGATCATCAGTTCTGCGGTAAAGCAGGGCGAGGCTGAGAAAGAGCGGATTATTGCGGATGCCAACCGGGCTGCCGGGGATATCCAGCGTCAGGCCGAGATGGCCATCCAGCATGAAGTGGCTGAGGCGAAACTGCTGCTGCGCAGCGAGATTGCCGAGCAGGCGATCCTGATGGCGGAAGAACTGATCAAGCAGAATCTGCAGGCCGCCGACCAGAATAAACTGGTTGAAGATTATCTCGACAAGGTGGGGGCCATCCAGTGAAAAATACAGTTCTCGCAAAAAGGTACGCCAAGGCCCTCTTCGCCGTTGGCAAAGATGAGAATGCCCTGGACGATTTCAACAAGTCTTTGGGTAAGATGGCCGCTCTGTATGTGGCGGTCCCGGAAGTGGTTGACGGTCTGACCAACCCCGTTTATCCGCTGGATGTTCGGGAAAAGGTCATGAGTCATGTCCTCGGGGCGATGAAAGCTTCTCCCTTGATGGCAAATTTCATGAATCTGCTGGTTCAGAAAAGAAGGGCTGATGTGCTGCCCGAAATCGCAGAGGTTTTTCAGGCGCTGGTTGATGACGATCGCAACATGTGTCAGGGGTTGGTGGTCTCGGCAACTCAGCTCAGTTCAGGGGTCAATGATAAAATCAAGGCGACCCTTGAGAAGATAACCGGTAAACAGGTCGTTATCAGTAACGAGGTCGATCCTTCAATTATTGGCGGCATCGTCGCCAAGGTTGGCGACCTGGTGCTAGATGGCAGCATTAAAACGCAATTAAAGGGTTTAAAAGAATCCATAAAAGGGAGTGAATAAGCAATGCAGATCAAAGCCGAAGAGATCAGCCAGATAATTAAGGGTCAGATCAAGGATTACGAGAGTAAAGTTGATCTGAGTGAAACCGGAACCGTTATCTCCGTTGGTGATGGTATCGCCCGTGTTCATGGTGTGGAAAACTGTATGGCCATGGAGCTTCTTGAATTCCCCGGCGGGATTCTCGGCCTGGCCCTGAACCTTGAGCAGGATAACGTAGGGTGTGCCGTTCTTGGCAGTGTCAGCAACATCAAGGAAGGCGACATCGTCAAACGGACCGGCAAGATTGCCGAGGTTCCGGTCGGTCCCGCCATGGAAGGGAGGGTTGTTGACGGCGTCGGCAAGCCGATCGACGGACAGGGACCGGTGAATACCACGGAAACCCGCAAGATCGAAGTTCTTGCTCCCGGCGTTATCGCCAGAAAGGGTGTTCATGAGCCATGCTACACCGGCAGCAAGGCGGTTGACGCCATGACCCCGGTCGGCAAAGGCCAGCGCGAGTTGGTCATCGGTGACCGGCAGATCGGGAAAACCGCGCTCTGTGTTGACGCGATCATTGCCCAGAAAGAAACCGACGTTCACTGCATCTACGTGGCCATCGGTCAGAAGAAGTCAACCGTTGCCCTGGTTGTTGAAGCGCTGCGCAAGCACGGCGCCATGGAATACACCACCGTGGTCGCCGCCTGTGCATCCGATCCCGCTCCGATGCAGTATCTGGCCGCCTTTGCCGGATGTTCCATGGGCGAGTATTTCCGTGATAACGGGCAGCACGCGCTGATTATCTATGATGATCTTTCAAAGCAGGCCGTTGCCTATCGTGAGTTGTCCCTCTTGCTTCGCCGTCCGCCGGGACGTGAGGCATACCCTGGGGACATCTTCTTCAACCATTCCCGTCTTCTTGAGCGTGCTTCCAAGGTCAATGACGCGCTGGGCGCTGGTTCTCTGACCGCTCTGCCGATCATCGAAACCCAGGCCGGCGACGTTTCCGCCTACATCCCGACCAACGTTATCTCCATTACCGACGGCCAGGTGTATCTTGAGCCGAACCTCTTCTTCGCCGGTGTGCGCCCGGCAATCAACGTCGGTCTGTCCGTATCGAGGGTTGGTGGCGCCGCCCAGGTAAAAGCGATGAAACAGGTTGCCGGAACGCTGCGCCTTGATCTGGCCCAGTACCGCGAGCTGGCAGCGTTTGCCGGATTCGGTTCCGATCTTGATGCGGCAACCCAGGCCCAGCTGACCCGTGGAGAAAGACTTGTTGAGATTTTAAAGCAGCCCCAGTACCAGCCGCTGCCGATGGAAAAGCAGGTTGCGATCCTTTTCGCCGGAACCAGAGGGTTTCTTGATACCCTGCCGGTCAATACCCTTGCTGATTTTGAACAGGAACTCTACGCCCACATTTCGCAGAACGCGCCGGCAATTTTCGACACCCTGAAAGAAAAGCAGGCGATCGACAGCGATCTTGAGGAGAAGATGAAAACAACGATCTCGGCCTTTGTCCAGACGTTTAAAGGCGCCAGGGGACTTAACTAAGCGAGGGATTGTCAATGCCAAGTCTCAAGGATGTTAAAACAAAGATCTCGGGTGTCAAAAAGACTTCCCAGATCACCAAGGCCATGAACATGGTGGCGGCCGCAAAGCTTCGCGGCGCACAGCAGAAGATGGAAAATTTCCGTCCCTATGCCGAACAGTTCAACACCGCCATGACCAGCATGTCCGGCAATATGGAGACCTCCCAGTTTCCGCTGATGGAGGCGCGGGAAGTCAAAAACGTTGAGCTGGTTGTCGTTACTTCAGACCGTGGCTTGTGCGGAAGCTTCAATGCAAACATTATGAAGACCGCCGAGAAGCTGATGAAAAGTCTTGAAGCGGAAGGGAAGAAAGTTTCCCTGGTCTGCGTCGGGAAAAAAGGGAATTCCTATTTCCGCAAAACCGGCAAGGTCAGAAAAAAATACCTGGATATCATGGGTACTTTCCAGATGTTCAACGCCAGGGAGATTGCCCAGGAGGTCGCTGCCAACTTCCTGGCTGGTGAGTCCGATCAGGTCCAGGTGGTGTACGGGTCCTTTAAGAGTGTTGCCGTGCAGAGACCTGCAGTAAAGGAACTCCTTCCCATACAGCCGGTGGTTGCCGAGGGAGGTGGCGCTGAACAGGCCGCAAGCGGTGATTACATCTATGAACCAAGCCCTGCCGAGATCATGGATGTTCTGTTACCGCTCTATCTCAATGTCATGGTCTATCATACCATGCTTGAGGTCGGAGCCAGTGAGCATGCCGCCAGAATGACGGCCATGGATAACGCAACCAATGCCTGTGCCGACATGATCAAGAGTCTGACCCTGATCTATAACAAGGCACGTCAGGCAGGTATAACCGCCGAACTGATGGATATTGTGGGTGGTGCTGAGGCACTGAAAGGCTAGTTATCAAATTTGCCGGTCTCGATCCGAGAACCATGAGGGCGGCGGACATTGCAGCAAATATACAGAAAGCTGAGGAGGCTTGATGCCATATGAGTGAACAGAATGTAGGAAAGATAGTCCAGGTTATCGGCCCGGTTGCCGACGTGGAGTTTGAATCAGGAAAACTTCCGGAGATCATGAACAGTCTGCTGGTCTCAAATCCCGGGATCAGTGATGAAGCTGACAACCTGGTTATTGAGGTTGCCCAGCATCTGGGTGACAATGTGGTCCGGTGTATCGCCATGGACCAGACCGATGGTTTGAGAAGAGGTCAGGAAGCCAGGGATACCGGGAAGCCCATCGAGATTCCCTGTGGACCGACCGCACTTGGCAGGATCATGAATGTTGTCGGCCGTCCGGTGGATGGTCTCGGCCCGATTGAATCCGACAAGATGCGGCCGATTCACAAGCCTGCTCCGGCGTTTACCGATCAGGACACCGAAATCAACGTTCTTGAGACCGGGATCAAGGTTATCGATCTTCTGGTACCGTTTCCCCGTGGCGGCAAGATGGGCCTCTTCGGTGGTGCCGGTTGCGGCAAGACCGTTATCATGATGGAGATGGTCAACAACATCGCCATGCACCACGGCGGTATTTCCGTCTTCTGCGGTGTTGGCGAGCGTACCCGTGAAGGAAACGATCTGTATCACGAGATGAAAGAGTCCGGCGTACTGCCGAAAGCGGCTCTTGTTTACGGCCAGATGACCGAGCCTCCGGGCGCACGCGCCAGGGTGGCCCTGACCGGTCTTTCCGCCGCCGAGTATTTCCGTGATGAGGAAGGCCAGGACGTGCTCTTCTTCGTTGATAACATCTTCCGTTTTACCCAGGCCGGGTCCGAGGTTTCCGCGCTGCTTGGTCGTATCCCGTCCGCGGTAGGGTATCAGCCGACGCTGGCCACCGACCTTGGCGCCCTGCAGGAGAGGATCACCTCCACCAACAAGGGTTCGATCACCGCTGTACAGTGTGTTTACGTTCCTGCGGACGATCTTACCGACCCTGCTCCCGCTACCACCTTCGCCCATCTTGATGGAACAGTTGTTCTTTCCCGGCAGATTGCGGAGCTCGGTATTTATCCGGCGGTTGATCCGCTGGATTCAACTTCCAGAATTCTTGATCCTCACGTTGTCGGTGAAGAGCATTATCTGGTTGCCCGTGGCGTCCAGACTACCCTGCAGAAATATAAAGACCTGCAGGACATTATCGCGATTCTCGGTATGGATGAGCTTTCCGATGAAGACCAGGTCACAGTTATCAGGGCCAGGAAGATTCAGCGTTTCCTCTCCCAGCCTTTCACGGTTGCCGAGGTTTTCACCGGTATGAAGGGCGCTTATGTCAAGGTTGCTGAAACAGTCCGTGGCTTCAAGGAGATTCTTGAAGGCAAGCATGACGACATGCCTGAAATCGCCTTCTACATGGTTGGAACGATCGATGAAGCCCTGGAGAAAGCTGCCAAGGATAAAGCGAAAGCAGCCTGATTCGTCTGATATTAAACTTAAGAGTCAGGAACGCAGGTTTGCTGCGGGACTTGCTCATTGTGATAAAGTGAGGCTGGATTGATGGCTGAAACTATCAAGCTTGAGGTTGTAACACCGCGCGGTGCAGTATTAAGCGATGATGTTGATATTGTGACTGCACCCGGTTATGGCGGTGAATTCGGAGTACTCGCCAACCACGCACCTTTCCTGAGCACCATCAAGATCGGGGTGATGACCTACAAGAAGGGCGGGAATGCAGAAAATGTCATGATCAGCGGCGGATTCTGTAAAGTTTCCGACAATGTCATCACCTTTCTTGTTGAATCTGCCGAGTTCGGACGGGATATCGATGTCGATCGGGCAATGCGCGCCAAGGAGCGGGCCGAAAAGAGACTTGCCGCTGCCATGCAGAAACAGGAAAACATCAACCAGGTGCGTGCTGAAGCCGCCATGCAAAGGGCAATGGCCCGTTTGCGGGCTGCCGGGCGAGAATAAGCTCCTGCATGAATGGATAGTAAAAGCCGCACTTTTTTTCCCGTGCGGCTTTTTTATGTCCGGAGTATGGGGTAAGTTTCAGGCTTCTTTTTCGCTGAGATTGGCTTCAATCACGAAGTCGCCATGTTCGGTAGTGAAAGGAATCACGATGGTGGGGGCATCTGAATAAAAGCTGATTTCGACACCCTGACCGGCGACCATGGTCGGAGTGGCCAGATCGAACTTGTGATTCAGCTTGGCGAGCTGTGCCTTGGCGCCGCCGCAGATCATATTGGTAAGTTCACCGACGGCATCTGTAACTTCGGCGTCCAGCTTTGGTTTAACGTCTTCCATGAGCATGCTGGCAACGACGTGGAGAATGCAGTTGCCGGAGAAACTGACCACCATGCAGCCGCTGATTTTTTCCGAGGCCATGCCGATGATCCCGGTGATTTCACCGAAAGAGACCTTGTTGTCCTTCAGATAAGGTTTCCCTGACTTGCACGGGGTCTGGCACATGGTCTCCAGAACATTCTTGGCGGAGTTGAGAAAGGGGTTTATAAGTTCAGCTTTCATGTTTCTGGTGACCCGTAGGATGAGCGACTAGGTAATCAGTAATCTTTGTTAATGGTAGAAGTTTTCAACTCGGGTTGTCAACTGCCATTTCATTTTTTGAGGAGGATTGACATAAAATGGATGCCAAGGAAAGAATGGCGATTCCCCGGCAGCAGCCGAGGGAATTGTCTCCTGAAACCAGGGTGAAGAATTTTGATGAAGTGGTCTTTGGTTTTGACGAAAAAACAGCACTTCTTGAAGCGGAAAGGTGTCTGCAGTGCAAGAAACCAAAATGCCGGGAGGGTTGTCCGATCCATAACGATATTCCCAGGTTTATCCGTCTGCTGAAGGAAGGAAAGGTCGAAGAGGCATATTGGGCTGATCGTGAAACCAACTCGTTGCCGGCGATTTGCTCCAGGGTCTGCCCCCATGAATTTCAGTGTGAGGGATCATGCATCAGGGCCAAAAAAGGAGAGGCGGTCGCGATCGGCATGCTGGAAAGATATCTTGTCGACTGGATGGTCGCCAATGGCAAAAACCTTGTCAAATCCTGCGCAATACCCAAGGACAAAAAGGTGGCGATCGTCGGTTCCGGTCCTGCCGGGATGACTGTTGCCAATATCCTCGCCCATGCCGGTTACCCGTGTACCATTTTCGAGAGCCTTCCGGTTCTGGGGGGGATGCTCGGAGTCGGAATTCCTGCTTACCGTTTGCCCAGAGCGATTATTGCCGCTGAATTTGAATCCCTGAAGAGCTGTGGGGTCAACATTGTCACCAACACCAGAATAGGCAAGGACAAGACCCTTGACCAGTTGCGGCAAGATGGATTCGATGCCGTTTTTGTCGGAGTCGGTGCCCATTCAAGCCGGAAACTCGGGGTTGAAGGTGAGGATCTTGCAGGGGTCGTGCACGGAGTGGATTACCTGCGCAAGGTGAACCTGGGTGAAGATCTGAACCTGGGCCGGAACGTGGTGGTGGTCGGAGGCGGCAATGTGGCGATCGATTGTGCCCGGACCGCACTCCGGACAGGTTCCGACCAGGTCTTTATCCTGTACCGGCGGAGCAAGGACGAGATGCCCGCCTCCAGGGCTGAAATCCATCATCTTGAGGAGGAGGGCGTCAGGATTGAGATGCAGGCCGCCCCGGTCAAGATCCATGGTGAAAATGGCCGTCTGAACAAGATCGAGTGTATCCGGATGGGACTCGGTGAACCCGATGCCTCCGGACGGCGGCGTCCTGAGCCTATTGAAGGGTCGAATTTCATGATCGAGGCGGATGCCATCGTCCCGGCGATCAGCCAGGATGTCGACCTGGGGGCGATCGATGGAGTGGAGCTGAAACTCTCCCGCTGGAAGACCATCGAGGTTGACGAGGTCACCATGCAGAGTTCCGTCGACTGGCTTTTTGCCGGCGGCGATGATGTCTTGGGGCCGGAAACAGCCGCCAAGGCGATTTATCAGGGCAAGGAGGCGGCAGAGTCCATTATCCGATATCTGGAAGGGAAAGACCTGAAGGCGGGTCGGGTAGCTGAAAAGGAATAATAACGGAGTAGTGCCGGACGCTCCGTTACTACCGCCGAATGCTCACTATGAGTACCCGAATCTCAGGGACCGGTTTAGTCGCCGGTCCCAGTTGCGTTGACCCCTAAGTTAAGAGGAAACTATGCAAAGTATGACAACGCGATCTTTTCAGGCATTCTGTGTTCTCGTCGGCGCGTCTGTTCTGTTCCCTGGTTTCGCCCAGGCGGTGGACAGGGTGGAAGGTCTGGAAATTGAGTTGAATGCGGGTTCCCGGGTGGATCAGTTAGACTGGAATATCGCGAGGGACCCCAGCCCAAATATCCTTTCAGAGTTGACCTGGAGTGATCTGGAGATCTATGAGGTCAGCGCCGGAGCCCGGGTTGTGATGGTCAATGACAGATTCCCTTTTGCCACGACGCTCAAGGCTTTTGGCAGCTATGGCGAAATCCAGTCCGGCGACAATCAGGACTCTGATTATGGGACGAATGATCGTGGCGATGAATGGTCTCGTTCGAATAACGGGGCTGATCGTGGTGAGGTCTCCGATTTTTCATTGGCCTGGGGGCTCGTGTTCAACACGAAGGGTGGCAGGTTTACACTGTCCCCTTTAGTCGGGGTCTCTCTGCACCAGCAGAATCTGACAATCCGCGACGGCTTTCAGACTATTTCGGAGGATAACCCCTTCAGCTCAAACAGTGCAGACAATCCTCCGCCAGTCGGGCCTTTCTCTGACCTCGACAGCACCTATGACGCAGAATGGCGAAGCGCCTGGGTTGGGTGTGATCTCGGGTATCAATTGACATCAAGGCTGGAACTGCATGGTTCAGTGGAATATCACCCCAAAGCGAGATACGAGGCTGAAGCGAACTGGAACCTGAGAGCTGATTACGCTCATCCCAGAAGTTTTGCCCACGACTCTGATTCGGCGGATGGATTTGCAGGGAAATTTGGTGGGACATTTGAACTGAGAAAAGTGCTGATTAATCTTGATCTGAAGTATCAGAAATGGCAGGCCGATGATGGTGTCGATATCACTTATTATTGGGATGGCACCACTGCAGCGACGAAGCTGAATGAAGTGAACTGGGAATCAACAAGTGTTTCGGCGGGTGTGACCCTCCGCTTCTAAAAAATACTCTCGGTCCGGGTTTTTCCGGATTGTGTGGGATTTTGACCGGTTACCCCTGGTAGATCATTGCATATATGCCAGGTTTGATACGTTGAGATCGGTCACATACTGGGACACTCCGGCGGTGATCTGGTCGGAAATCGTATTCAGATACTGTTCCGATTTCAGCAGTTTCGCCTCGGTGGGGTTGCTGATAAAGGAAATCTCGGCCAGAATGGCGGGCATCTGGGCGCCGACCAGAACAACAAACGGCGCCTCCTTGACCCCGAGGTTGCGGACGCTTTTGTATGACTTTTTCAATCCGCTGACCATGCTCTCCTGAACCAGCTCGGCCAATTTGATCGATTCGGTTTTTTTGCTGTTCTGGATCAGGTCGAGCAGGATGGTCTGCAGGTCACTGATCTGACGGGTGGAGGTGGCGTTTTCCCGGGCCGCTACCTGCATCGCATCATTGCTCCTGGCCAGATCGAGGATATAGGTCTCGACTCCCCGCACCCGTTTGGAGGGTGAGGCGTTGACATGGATGGAAATAAAGAGGTCCCCGCCCTTGGTGTTGGCGATGGCGGTCCGCTCTTCAAGGGGGATGAAGACATCCATATCCCTGGTCAGGATTACTTCGCAGCCGATGGTGTTTCTGAGTCTGGCGGCTACTTTTCTGGCAACGTCGAGGACAATGTCTTTTTCCATGAGGCCGAAACCTCTGGCGCCCGAGTCTTTGCCGCCATGGCCGGGATCAAGAATAATCCGCTTGATCCCGAGACCCAGCTGCTGGGCGAGGGTAGGAATTCCCATGGGATCACTGTCTGCTTCAGGCGTCTTTTCCTCCTTCTGGCCATTCACATCAATGACGATCCGGAACGGGTCTTCCAGGCTGAAAATCTTGTAATCCGACAGGGACTGGGTGTCGAGTACCACCCGGACCGAGTCGGCGGTGTACTGGCCGCTTCTGACCCTGCGCAGCAGGCCGTCATCAATCGGGATCGACTTCTGGAGTTCCGGGGCGATCAGGCAATTCTGGAGATCCACATAGAGGCGGCGGGGCTGGTCGCCGATCTTCTCAAGGAGATTTTCCTTGAATTGGACCGGGGAAGTGGTTTCGATCACCACCCTGGTGTACTTGACTGTAGACCAGTAGCGAAGCGGTTTCAGGTTCGCTTTACTGCCGACAGGCCTGTTTTTCAGATCGCTGTTGCCGGTTGCCCGGGTTTTCAGGGTGCCGGTCAGGATGATTTTATCCCCTTCCTGCTGTTCGCTCCCGACGGATATTTTCTCATACCGGGCAGCGGCGGCCATGGCCATATCGCCATCCGGATAGTTGGTTAAGAGTCTTTTGAAAAACCTGCCCGCTTTCTTCAAATCTTTTCGGTCGTCCAGGTAGATGTTCCCAAGTGCATAGAGAGCGTCATCGGCAAGGCGGTTTTTTGAATAGAGGGAGATGATGTCTTCGTAGTAGGCGATCGATTCTCCGAGGTCGAGGGGGTTTTTGAACTTGTCGTACATGTCATGGTAAATTCTGGCCATCATGAACAGGCTTGACGGCGACAGTTCGTGGTTCTGGTCAGTTCGGTAAATTCGCCTGAATTTTCCGATTGATTCAAGCCAGTTTTTCCGGTCCGTCGAAAGGTTGCGATCGGAGGAGATCTTCTGATAGTACTCCTTGGCCAGGGCGTAGTGCTCATTCAGGTCGGTTTTGCCCTTGGCCGACCAGGAAAGCACCGGGAAGAGGAGCAGGATGAACAGGACCAAGGCGGCGGAGATTTTTTGTCCGGTGCGGGTCCGGAAGCGGAAAGAGGATGTGGCCTGCCCGGAGAATACATGACTGTTGCGCCGATTCGTCACTTCGGTCTTACCCGGCAGGGGTTGGACTTCCGGAGGCGGGTATGTTGCTTTTGGCATGATCATCTCGCAGCTTTCGATCAATAACAGTCTTTGCCAGGTATCTGGCTGAATGTGTGTGTTTCTTGGGTGGTTTGCAGCAAGCAGCCACTGTTTCCCATCCCGGCCGTAATCTTCGGACGCCTGAAAAGAGAGGTTTTTCGTTCTCCCCGGAAACAGTTTTCCGGCGTATTCCCCTCACTGTTTCACATTATGACAAAGATCTCCTTTTATTTCAACAGGTTATATGAAGATAAAGCAGGAGGGTGATTCTCGCCTGTATCGGCCGTCATGACTCTTTGTCATTCAGTTCCTTGAGCTGGTAAATCATTTGCAGCGCTTCCAGTGGGCTTAAGGTTTCCGGGGATATTTCATCGAGCTTCATCCGGACCGGGTCGGGCGGCGGCGTAAAAAGGGCCATCTGGTTCGGTTTCCCCGGCATGGGTTTTCTGCCGCCGGCAATCCGCGGCTGCCCGAGGCTGTTGAATTCTCCTTTTTCAATGTTCCGGAGAATTTCCTTTGCCCGGTCAACGACCCGGGTCGGCACTCCGGCCAGGGCGGCGACCTGGATACCATAGCTGCGGTTGGTGCCGCCGGGCAGGAGCTTATGGAGGAAGAGGATCGTATCATCCCATTCCCTGACCGCGATATTAAAGTTTTTGATCCGGTTGAAGGTTGCCGCCAGTTCCGTCAGTTCATGGTAATGGGTGGCGAAGATGGTTTTGACCCCTTTACCGTTCTTGTTGACCAGATCTTCGCTGACCGCCCAGGCGATCGACAGCCCGTCAAAGGTGCTGGTGCCCCTGCCGATCTCGTCCAGGATGACCAGACTTCTGTCGGTGGCGTTGTTTAGAATGTTTGCCGTTTCATTCATCTCAACCATGAAGGTTGACTGGGCCTTCCGTAAGTCATCCATGGCGCCGACCCGGGTGAAGATCCGGTCCACGACGCCGATTTCGGCTTCATCGGCGGGGACAAAACTTCCCATCTGGGCCATCAGCACGATCAGCGCCGTCTGCCTGAGGACGGTCGATTTGCCGGCCATATTGGGGCCGGTGATGATCAGCACCTCGTTTGCGGTCTGGTCAAGATGGATGTCGTTGGGGACGAAACGTCCTGCCGGCAGCGCTTTTTCGATCACCGGATGACGTCCTTCCTTGATAGTTATCTCATCGCCGGAGTTGATTCGCGGTCGGACGTAATGGTTGCGCCGGGCGATTTCGGCCAGGCAGCAGATGAAGTCCAGTTCCGCGACATAAGCCGCGGCCTGGATGATCCGGCTGCTGCAGGCGCCGACCCGGCCGCGAATATCGCAGAATAGACGGTATTCCAGGTCAAGCCGTTTTTCCGATGCGCCGGCCACCTTGCTTTCAAACTCTTTCAGTTCAGGGGTGATGAAGCGTTCGGCGTTGACCAGGGTCTGCTTGCGGATGAAATAATCCGGCACCTTGCTCTGCTGTGCCCGGGTCACCTCGAGATAGTAGCCGAATACCTTGTTGAAGCCGATTTTCAGATTGCTGATCCCCGTTTTCTCCCGTTCCCGATTTTCCAGAGCGAGAATCATTTCCTTGCCCCGGGTCAGGATCTCGACCAGTTCGTCAAGCTCTTCGTTATAGCCTCCGCGGATCAGGCCGCCGTCCCGGATGGTTATCGGCGCATCCTCCCGGATCCCGGTGTCGATCAGGTCATGAATGTCCTGAAGCAGGTCAAGGTTTTCCGACTGGTGGGGCAGAACTTTAGCCGCGAGAGCTTTTTTCTGCAGAAAGGGGAGTTTCTTCAGCGAATACTTGAGGGCGGTGAGATCCCGACCATTGCCGCTGCCGAGAACAATCCGGCTGTTCAGCCGTTCGAGGTCATAGACCCCGGCCAGTTCTTCCCGCAATTCCTGGCAGCGGCCATGCTCCCGGACCAGTTTTTCCACGGTGTCCAACCGTTCGTTGATCACGCCGACATCCTGCAGCGGAAAGAGAAGATTTTTTTTGAGAAGTCTTGCCCCCATCGGGGTGCAGGTCCGGTCGAGGCAGTGAAGGAGTGACCCTTCGCGCTTGCCGCCGATCAGGGTTGCCGTGAGCTCCAGGTTTCGCCGGGACGAATCGTCCACCATCAGGACATCTTGCAGCAAAAGCGGGGTCAGCCGCTCGATGTGGGAAAGGGAGGTCTTCTGGGTTTCCTGCAGATATTGGAGCAGCCCTCCGGCGGCGGTCACACCGGCCTCAAGGGTTTCGCAGCCGAACCCGGCGAGGCTCGTGGTCTGGAAATGCTCCTGCAGAAGTTCCCGGGAGGTTTCCTGCTGAAAATAACCTGCCGGTCGCCCGGTCATGCAGATGTCCGGGATCAGCAGCGGGTTGTTTTTGAAAAGTTCGGAGCCGCCTCCTTCTTTCTCGTAGAGCAGCTCGGAAGGCATCAATCTGTTCAGTTCGTCGAGCAGTTCCGCGGGCTCCTCTTTCTCGGACACCAGGAACTCTCCGGTGGAAAGGTCAAGCAGACTTAAACCCCAGGTTTTACCGATCAGGCAGACGGCGGCGAGATAGCGGTTGGATTTGTCGTCCAGCACCTGTTCCTCGGTGATCAGGCCGGGGGTGACCACCCTGACCACTTCCCTTTTGACGACCCCCTTGGCTTCGCGGGGGTCTTCCATCTGTTCGCAGACCGCCACCCGGTGACCGGCTTTGACCAGTTTGGCAAGATAACCAGGAGCGGCATGGTGGGGGACGCCGCAGAGGGGAATCCGGTTTTCTTCGTCTTCCTTGCTGTTTCTGGAGGTGAGGGTGATTCCGAGAACCTTTGAGGCGATTTTCGCGTCATCAAAAAACATCTCGTAGAAGTCGCCCAGCCGGTAGAAGAGAATGGCATCGGGGTACTGTTCCTTGATCTCCAAGTATTGGCGGAGCATCGGCGTTACTTTGGGAGGATTACTCATCGGGGATCTCCGCCAGAGATTGAAAATCGGGGAGCAGCCGGTCAAACGTCTGCTCGATGTGTTCCGGGATGGTCCTGATTTCGGCGACTGTGGCCATGAAGTTGTGATCTCCGGACCATCTCGGGATGATATGGAAGTGGAGGTGGTCGGCAATTCCGGCCCCGGCGACTTCGCCGAGATTGAGGCCGATATTAAAGCCGTCCGGGCGGAGATGCTTTTCGAGGATCGCGGTGGCCGATCTGACCATCGCGATCAGGGAGGCTGCTTCAGCCTCAGCCAGTTCGAGAAGGGTCGCCACGTGCCGTGCCGGTGCGACCAAGAGATGGCCGTTGGCATAGGGATAGCGGTTCAGCAGCACGACGGTGGCTGCATTGCGGTAAAGGATCAGGTGATGCCGATCGTGATTTTTTTCAGGGGCTGCGTCGAAAAAACATGCTTCTGCCGGCGCCTTTTTTTCCATGATGTATGACATGCGCCAAGGGGCCCACAGATTTTTCATCATCCCTCCGGCACAGTATGGATTCTGCCGCAAAGCTTCTCGCCGACCGTAAGCACACCATAGGTGCCCGGACTGCCGAAACGGCCGGTGGACTGGAAACTGCCGGGGTTCATGATCAGGACCTCTCCCACCGTATGGCACACCGGTGAATGGGTGTGGCCGTAGATGATACAGTCGGCGGAGGTAAATTCGCTGAACAACCGCTCTTCAAGGTCGTTCCCATAGCCGAATCCATAGCCGTGAACGACGACGATCTCAAAGCGGTCGATTGCCAGTTTGCGGCAGGGCGGCAGGGTGGAGCGGGAGGAATGGTCACACATATTGCCATGAACCGCATAGACCTCCTTGCCCGCAAAAACCTCAAGAACTGAAGGGCTGGTCAGGTCTCCCGCATGGATAATCACAGGGATTTCCGCAAAACAGGCGCTCACCCGGGCGGTGAACAGCTCGTCGGGCCGGGTCAGGTGGGTGTCGGACAGGATGCCGATCCTTGTCATGGTCTTTCGTAATCTGATGAACGTGAATGAATTGTTGACTGAGTGGCCATTGTAACCTGATGGGGGGAAAAGTCAATGCGGTCAATGGTTTAGCGTGCGGAAAAGAGTTCTAGAGAATCGTTGAGAGAACGGCTCGCGCCTGCTCAAGGTTGATTCCGGAAACCGAGACTTTTTTTGTCCGCCCCTGCAGGCCGCTCACCAGGGTGACCGCCGATTTCGGCACCCTGAATAGCTTGGCGAGGAAGGCGGTGATCTGGCTGTTGGCTTTGCCGTCAACCGGAGGGGCGGTGATCGCAATTTTGAGCATCCGGTTGTGGATGCCGCACACCCGGTTCTTTGAAGACTTCGGCTGGACGTAGATTTCAAGGAGAACCGCATTGTCTCCGCCGGCGCTGAGATAGGGCACTCGGGTCAGCGGTCGATATTTTTTTCAGGGGAAATCCGGACCGACGGCTCCAGTTCATCAAGGGGGTCGTCAAGCGAGAACAGCATCTCCCCGTCCAGGTCGGGAATGGAGATGTCCGGGTCCTGATCAAACCCTTCATCCCCGTCGATCTGAACGGCGACCATGGTTCCCGGTTCTTCCTCGTCTTCGAGGCCGAGAGGCTCAAGATCATCAAGTCCGAGTTCCTGCGGTTCGGGGGCGGCAATTTCGGTTTCCTCGTCCTGCGAAGAAAAGGTGTCGTCGGGCAGATCAATCTTTTCGTAGAGATCTCCCAGATCATCTTCCCGGTCGTCGGCCGAGAGGGAAAAATCACCTGCCGACCGGCCGGAGAATTCCGGTTCGGGGAGTTCTTCCAGGGTATTCAGGGTTTCGGGGACCGCTTCGTTGATTTTTTGCAGATAGTTCCCCAGCAGCGCCCGCAGATCGTTTGTGATCCGGTCTTTCATGCCGATCAGGGTGTTTACTTCCGAGGTGAGGTGGGCAATCCGCGCCCGGGCGTCGCTTTCAAGGCGGGAAGCTTCAGCCCTGGCGTTTCGCTTCATTTCACTTGCTTCCTTGTGGGCCCGCTCCTGAAGCGCTTCGGCCTCTTCCCGCACCCTGGCCTGCAGCTCTTCGGACTCCTTCCGGGCCAGAGTTAGAGTCTTCTCAGCCTCCTGGCGGCTTTTTTCCTGCATCTCGTCGCTGATTCTCTGGGCGGAGAGAATGGCATTCTGGAAGGTCTGTTCCTTGTTGCGGAAGTTCGCAATCTCCTTCTCCATGCTCTCGACCTTTTCAATGATCTGCTTGTTTTCAAGGGTCAGGATCAGGAATTCCTCGGCGATCTTTTCCAGGAATTTGTCGACCTCGTCAACATCAAAGCCACGCATTCTGACGTGGAACTGTTTGGATTGTATGTCTTGCGGAGTGATCGGCATTTTTCATTCTTCCTCTTTATACCCCAGGGGCATAAATTTCGTTTGCGCAGCCAAGCTGCTCAACGCAGCTTTAATAGAAAGCAATCAACCAAGGCTTAAAGCGATCTGTTGCAGGGTCGGCACGATGAAGCTTCTCAGAAACATGATTGCCACAATAAGGATCATTGGCGAAAAGTCGATCCCGCCGCCGAACATCGGGACAACTCTCCGGATTCTCGACAGCAGGGGTTCGGTGACTTCATACAGGAAGCGCACAATGGGATTATAGGGATCGGCGTTCACCCAGGAGATGATCGCCCTGCCGATGATGACCCACATATAGGCCCCGAGTACCAGGTCAATGAGGGTGGCCAGGGCGCTTAAAAAATTGCTGACAACGAACATATGGTTTCTATCCCTTTATTCCAGATTCTGTCGTGATTGGTATTTTACTATAAAAAACAAGAACTTAGGCAATAAAACAAGAATTTTTTCAAAAATATTATGATTAGGGAGACCCTACCTGGAATCTTCTTTATTGATAAAGTCAATAATTACAAATAGATAGCGCTCAATCAGGCAGGAGTTCCACAAGGCGGCCGGCTATTCCGGCGATGGCGCCGGCGGCTCCGGAATCAGGGGTGGTGAGGAAAAAGGGGCGCTGTTCCCGGACCGCTCTGGTCACGGCACTGTCGCTCGGGATATTGCCAAGAAAAGACGGGGTGATCGACAGGAATTTCTCCAGGACCGAGGCCATATTCGCAAAAACCTCATTTCCTTCCCGGCCGCTTTTGACATTGTTGATGACCAGAAGAAATTTTTTTCTCTCATGGAGGGTCGCCAGCACCTTCATCAGCGCGTAGGCGTCGGTTAAAGAGGTGGGGTCGGGGGTCATGATCACGATGTTGTGCATGGCCCAGGTGTTGAGCCAGAGTACCGAATCGCCAAGGCCTGCGGCGGTATCAAGGAGGACATAATCAAACTTGTTCACCAGTTTTTCGAGAGAGCTGGTCAGGGAGTACTGTTCTGCCGGGGAGAGGTTTGCCATTTCAGGGACCCCGGAACTTGCCGGCAGCACCTGAAAGCCCGGGTTGATTTCGATCAGGAGTTCAGAGGGGTCCCTGCCGTCCTGAATCGTTTCCTGCAGGTTGTGGCGGACATTCAGGCCCAGCACGATATCGACATTGGCGAGGCCGAGGTCGCCATCAATCAGCAGGACCTGTTTCCCATTTGCGGCAAGGGCGAGGGCCAGGTTCACCGCAAAGCCGGTCTTGCCGACACCGCCTTTGCCGCTGCTGATGCTGATGATTTTTGCCCTGGTGTTGAGATTCACGTTTCGACTCATCCCTTGTCCTTGCTGAACAGTTTGAAAAGCTGGGCCCGCTCCTCCACCGTCACCTGGCATGGCGGGGGGGGGATGCTCGCCCGTTCCCTGTCGGGGCAGCTTTCAAGATCGGCAACGATGGCGGCGGCGATTGCCTGCGGGTCGGCGGGAGGTCTTTCTTCGGCAATCAGGCAGAGGCCGGCGATGGTGTGATCAGCGGCGGGAATAGTGGTGACTCTGACCGGAAGGGTTGCCGCCTGCTCGGCGGTTTTGCGGAAGAACCCGGTCACCTCTTTTTCAGATTGAGTGGGCGTGTCGGTCATGAAACCTTGCTGCCCGGCGTCACCTGCTCGCTTGGAGCTGAAAGAACCAGGCGGTCCCCGTCTTTAACGGCCAGGACCATGCCATGGGACTCGACGCCCATCAGTTTGGCCGGTTTGAGGTTCGCGACAATGATGACCTGGCGGCCGATCAGGGTTTCCGGGTCGTAATGCTCGGCGATGCCGGCAACGATGGTCCGCGGTTCCGGCGCCTTTACGGTAAGCTTCAGGAGACGGTCCGATTTTTTGATTTTTTCGGCGGTGATGATCTCGGCGATCCGGAGGTCGAGTTTCTGGAAATGGGAATACTCGAGCTGGTTGTCATCTCCCCCCTTTGTGGCAGTTGGTGGAGCTTTCTCCCTGTTTTCCTGCTGTACGATGTCTTCCTTCTTCAGCCGGGGGAACAGGGCGGGACCCGGGGTAATCACGGTCCCGGTTTTTATGAGACCCCACGCTTTCTGGGCGGCGAGGTCCGGCACTTCTTCAACTCCGAGGGCTGCGGCCATCTTTGCTGCCGTCTCGGGAATGATCGGGTGCAGGGTGAGGGTGATCAGGCGCAGGGTTTCCAGCAGGGTGTAGAGCACCGTGTCGAGCCGGTTTTTCAGCGCCGGATCTTTGGCCAGTTCCCACGGGGCGTTGCTGACGATGTACTTGTTGGCCAGGCTGATCACTTTCCAGATCGACTGCAGGGCCCGGTGGAACAGAAAGTCATCCATCTGGGCAATGTATTCGACGATCATTTCCCGGGCGGCCTCGGCCAGCTCCCGGTCACCGTCACTCATCTCCGCCGGAGCGGGGACCTTGCCGGCGGAGAAATTTCTGACCATGGTCAGGGAGCGGCTGAACAGGTTGCCGAGATCATTGGCGAGGTCGGAATTCTGCCGGCCGATCAGGGAATCGTAACTGAAATCGGCGTCGAGGCCGAAAGACATCTCCCGCAGCAGGAAAAAGCGGGTGGCATCGGCGCCGAAATTCTCCACCATCTCCGCCGGGCGGATCACGTTGCCGATACTCTTGGACATCTTGACCCCATCGACCGTCCAGAAGCCGTGGACATGAAGTTTCCGATATGGGGCGAGGCCAAGGGAGCGGAGCATGGTCGGCCAGAAGATGGCGTGGGGTTTCAGGATGTCCTTGGCGATCACATGTTCGGCAACAGACCAGTGTTTCGTAAAATCGGCGCCGTCCGGGTACCCGATGCCGGTGAGGTAGTTGATCAGGGCATCAAACCAGACATAGGTGACATACTTGTCGTCAAAGGGCAGCGGGATCCCCCAGGTCAGCCGGCTGGTCGGCCTGGAAATACAGAGATCCTCAAGGGGCTCCTTTAAAAATGAGAGCACTTCGTTGCGGTAACGTTCAGGCTGGATGAACTCCGGATTTTTTTCGATATGGTCGATCAGCCACTCCTGGTATTTCGACATCCTGAAGAAGTAGTTCTGCTCGGTAATGGCGGCCGGGGGCTGCAGGTGATCGGGGCAGTTGCCGTTGACCAGTTCCTTTTCGGTCAGGAATCTCTCGCAACCCTGGCAGTAGAGGCCGGAATATTCGCTGAAATAGATGTCGCCCTGGTCGTAGACCTGCTGCAGAATCTTCTGCACGGTTGCGATATGTCCGGGATCGGTGGTGCGGATGAAGGTGTCGTTGGCAATATTAAGCGGCGGCCAGGCGGTACGGAACATGTCGCTGATCCGGTCCGCATACTGGCGGGGAGTTTCCCCGGCCTTGGCGGCGGCTTCGGCAATTTTATCGCCGTGCTCGTCGGTGCCGGTCTGGAAGCGGACTTCTTCTCCGGCCAGTTTCTGGTAACGGGCGGCGGTGTCGGCGATGATGGTTGTGTAGGCATGGCCCAGATGGGGCTGGGCATTGACATAAAAGATCGGGGTGGTGATGTAGTAACTCATTGCTGTTCTTTCTTTTTCCCTTTCTGCCATTGTCCTTTCCCCGGGCGTCCCTTTTTTCTGGGTTGCTGACTTGGCGGCTGCTCCCTTTCTTTATGGTCTCCCTTCGGGGCGGAGTCCTGCGGTCTCGGGTCGGATGCGGCCCACTCCCTGCGGGTCACCACCCGGGGCGGATCCGGCTGACCGGGGATGACGACGGTGACGGTCTCGGCAAGGACGTCACTGTTGATCACCTTGTATTCCTTGTCGTCCAGGACAATGTTCTTGCCGACTTTGGGCATCCCCTTGCGCAGTTTCCGGTAGGTATCGTATTCGTAGGTGAGGCAGCAGAGCAGACGGTTGCAGACTCCGGAGATCTTCGCCGGGTTGAGCGGCAGGTTCTGGGTCTTGGCCATCTTGATCGATACCGGTGAGAAGTTCTTGATAAAGGAGGAGCAGCAGAGCTCCCGGCCGCAACAGCCAAGGCCGCCGACCATTTTGGTTTCATGCCGGACCCCGATCTGGCGGATTTCAACCCGGGTTCTGAATTCCTGGACCAGATCTTTGACCAGTTCCCGAAAATCCACCCGGTTTTCGGCGGTAAAATAAAAAATGATTTTGCTGCCGTTGAAATATCGCTCGACCCGGATCAGTTTCATATTGAGCCGATGCTTTTCGATATGGGTCTTGCAGATGGCGAAGGCCTCCTCTTCCCGTTCGACCAGACGTTCGAACTTGCTGATTTCATCCCGGTTGGCCCTTCTGGTCAGGAGGTAGGAGGCGCTGGTGGTCTCTTTTTTCGGCAGTCCGGTCATGTCCGGGCCAAGGCCGACCACGGTGGCGGGTTCAAGGCCATGCTCAGCCTGGGCCATCACCACGTCGCCCCTGGTCAGACCGGAGATTCTGGAGAGCGCTGAATAGGCCGGATCATCCTTTCTGAATCGGATGTAGTAATGATGGTCCGGAGCACCATCCGGCGTCTCCTGTTCCGGTTCCCGGGCGGATGAATCCGGTTGTTCGGTCCCGATTGGTGGGTCTTCCCCGTAGGATTCCAGAGTGTCCGGCTCCTGTTCAGCCTCAATCAACTCTTCATCTTCCTGGTTTTCAGGGTCAATATTTTCTGAAGGATCGTTCTGCAAAATGTATCCTGATCTCTCTTTATGAGAATGGCTAGTCGGTCGAGATATTCAACTGAAGTTAATCGGCGATATTAACAGTTGCGGGGGTTTAAAGCAATCCAAAGTAGAGCGCTTCACAGACCAGGGTCCGGTTGCAGTTGCGGGCGAGCTGCCGCCTGGCCTTGTCGATCAGATCGAGGCGGATAAGCAGGTCGTTGTAGTCCCATCGCCCGCCTGCCTGCTCAAGGAGGGAGGAGAGGTCGTGGTTGATGATCCTGCCCTCAACGCGGCAACTGAGCAGGATGAGGTCGCGCAGCCAGGAGCGGATGAGTTCGAGAATTTCCGGCAGATCTTCCTTGTGGGAAGAGGTCGTTTCCGCCAGGGCAAAGACCGATTCGGCGGTTTCCGGCTTTCCGGGGGAGGTCGCCAGCAATTTCTCGATCAGGGTCCGGCGGATCTCGAGCAACCCCTGCCCGGCCAGGAGCCTGGCCTGACCGAGACTGTTGCCGGTCATCGCGGCGAGGGTGCGGGCGGTGTCTCGGTCGATTCCGTCGGCCACCAGGGTTTCCTCAATCAGACCGGTCGACAGGCCGACGAAAGGGACCGCCTGACAGCGGGAGGAGATGGTGGGCAGGATATCGCCCGCTTCATTGCCGGTCAGGATCAGGAGGTTCCCGGGCGGGGGCTCTTCGAGGATTTTCAAAAGGCTGTTCGCCGCCTCCCGGCGCATGGTGTGGACTTCGGTCAGGATAACCACCCGGACTCCCGCTTCGTAGGGAGGAAAGGAAAGTGCGTGCTTGAGCTCCCTGATCTGTTCAATTTTGATTGATACTCCGACCGGTTCAATCACCATCAGGTCGGGATGGCTGCCGCTGGCGAACTTATGGCAGGAAGCGCAGCTGCAGCAGGCGTCCTGGGTATCGGTGGGGGAAAGACAGTTCAGGTATCTGGCGAAGGCCCGGCCCAGAGTCCGCTTGCCGACCCCTGCCGGACCCCGGAACAGATAGGCGTGGCTCAGGCGGTTGCCGGTCACCGCCCGGCGCAGCATTTTCTTGGCCTTTTCCTGTCCGAGAACCGAAGAGATGGTGAGATTGGCGTTTGCTATTTCAGCCATAGATTTCTCTGCCGTGGGTCAATTTCGTTTTCCGCCTGATTTTGCCGCCCGTTTCCGTTATCGACATCATCGTTCTGTTCACCCTGGACGTAGAGAAACCGTTCCAGGTTGCGCTGGTAATCGGTCCAGCGATAGCCTTCCCCGCCGGTTTTCCTGCCCAGATCCCGGATATAGTTGATCTTCGCGTCCAGATCGTCGAGAAAGTTTAAGACAAAGGCCTCCAGCATCATGGGCAGGGACGGGGAGCCGAATTCGTGGCGGCCGTGATGGGAGAGGATCAGGTGCTTCAGGTGGGTCATCTTTTCACCGGGGAAGTGCGGCAGGGCCCGGCCTTTCTCCTGGAGCATTTCGATCCCGAGAACCATGTGCCCGACCAGGCGCCCCTGGTCGGAATAGTCGTAGGGAAAGGTATCGTAGCTGAACTCGATGAGCTTGCCGATATCGTGAAGGATGGCTCCGGTCAAGAGCAGCGAGCGGTCGATCGCCGGGTAGAGTTCGGCGACATTTTTCGCAAGCCGCGCAACTCCTAAGGTGTGCTCCAGAAGACCGCCGAAATAGGCGTGATGCATGGCCTTCGCGGCCGGGGCTTTCTTTAATGATTTCAGGATCTTGCTGTCGCCGAGAAAGGCCATGGCCAGGTTTCTGTAATCCTGGTCCTCGATCCCTTTGGCGAGCCGGATCAGCTCCGCCCCCATCACATCGATGTCGCCCGGGGTCGAGGGCAGAAACCGTCCCAGTTCCTTTTCCGGGACTTCGATTTGTTCCAGATGGTCGATCCGGAGCTGCAGGGTCCCTTTGTATGACTGGGCCAGGGCTTTCAGCCGGATAAACGATCCGGCCGGGCATTGTTCGGCAAGGCGCTCGGCATTCTCCCAGACCCGGCCGCCGATCTCGCCGGAGGAATCCATCACCGTCAGGGAGAGAAACGGATTGCCGGTCCGGGTTTCGCCCCTCGTCATCTCCCGGACCAGATAAGTCCCGTCAACCGTCTGGTTGTCCTTGATGTCTCGGATCTGCAGAGTTTCCATGTGAGATGGATCAGAAATCCAGGGTCTGCTGCCACGCTTTTTTCAGGTCGGCCAGGGGCTCGTCGAGGACGATATCCCCGCTCAGTCCCTTGATGGAAAGAACCGGCTCGGCGGTGACCGTACCGATCTTCCGAAAGCCGCTCAAGGCCATGGCGATCTCGAAGGCGTCCGCATTTTCCGGCGAGACCGTCACCAGCAGACGGCTCTGGGATTCGGAGAAGAGCAGGATGTCGTCACGCTCGATCTCCTCACGTGCCGTTTCCCGCAGATCGATGCGCATGCCGAGGTTGCCGGCGAAGGCGGTTTCGGCCAGGGCAACGCCCAGGCCGCCGTCGGAACAGTCGTGGCAGGAGGCGACCAGGCGGTCGGCGATGGCGGCGCTTAAGGCGCGGTATCTGGCAATCGCTTCCCCGCCGTTCACCTTCGGGACCCGGTTGCCGATGGCCCCGAGTTGGGCTGCGTATTCGGAGCCGCCCAGTTCCGGGTAGGTGGTGCCCAGCAGATAGACCAGGTCGCCCGCTTTCTTGGCGTCCATGGTCACGGCTTTTCGCACATCGTTGATCTTGGCGACCACCGAGAAGAGCAAGGTCGGCGGGATCGAGATCTTGGTCTCGCCCACCAGATAATCATTCTTCATGCTGTCCTTGCCGGAGATGCACGGGACCCCGTAAGTTTCGGCATAGGTGGCGAGGGCCTCGTTGGCCCGAACCAGCTGGGCCAGTTTGTAGGGGCCGTCCGGGGTCTTTTCGGAGAGGATCGGGTCGCACCAGCAGAAGTTGTCGAGCCCGGCCATCTTGTCGAGGGAGGCGCCGACCGATACTGCGTTGCGCACCGCCTCGTCCATGGCGCAGGCCACCATATGGTAGCTGTCGATATCGGAATAGCGCGGGCAGATGCCGTGGGCGATGACCAGCCCTTCAAAAGAGTCAAGGAGCGGCCGGATGACCGCCGCGTCGCTCGGGCCGTCATTTTCGGCGCCGGTAAGAGGTTTCACCACGCTGCCGCCCTGGACCTCGTGGTCGTACTGGCGGACCACGTACTCCTTGCTGCAGATGTTCAGGCGGCCGAGAAGTTTTTTCAGTTCGCTGCCGAGATTCAGGTCGGCCGGCAGAGCGGGCTCGGGATGTTTTTTCTCTTCCCAGCGGGCCACCATCTGCATGGGCGGCAGTCCCTTGTGAACAAACTCCATGTCCATGCAGGCGACGGTTTTGCCGTCGTAGAGGACATGAAACTTGCCGGAATCGGTGAAGGTGCCGAGGACCGTGGCCTCAACGTCCATCTTCTCGCAGAGGGCCATGAACTCGGCGAGCTTCGCGGGAGGCACCGCCAGGGTCATCCGCTCCTGGGCCTCGGAGATGAAGATCTCCCAGGGCTGGAGACCCGCGTATTTCAACGGGGCGCGGTCGAGATGCAGTTCGAAGCCGCCGGAATCCTGGGCCATCTCGCCCACCGAGGAGGAAAGGCCGCCCGCACCGTTGTCGGTCATGCAGTTGTAAAGCCCGCGATCACGCGCCTTCAAAAGGCAGTCGAACATCTTTTTCTGGGTGATCGGGTCGCCGATCTGGACCGCGGTGGCCGGGGAATTCTCGTTCAGCTCTTCGGAGGAGAAGGTCGCGCCGTGGATGCCGTCCTTGCCGATCCGGCCACCGGTCATCACGATGTGGTCGCCGGGCAGCGCCTTTTTGTCTTCGGAAGGCTTGCCGTGCATCTTCGCCGGCATCAGGCCGACGGTGCCGCAGAAAACCAGGGGCTTTCCGGCATAACGGTCGTCAAAGACCAGCGAGCCGTTGACCGTCGGGATCCCGCTCTTGTTGCCGCCGTGTTCCACTCCTTCCCGCACTCCCTCCTGGATTCGTTTCGGATGCAGGAGCCGGGCGGGAATCGGCTTGTCGTAGAACGGGGTGGCGAAGCAGAAGACGTTGGTGTTGCAGATCAGTTTCGCGCCCATCCCGGTGCCGAACGGATCGCGATTGACCCCGACAATGCCGGTAAGCGCTCCGCCGTACGGGTCGAGGGCCGACGGGCTGTTGTGGGTCTCCGCCTTGAAGACCACGCTCCAGTCGTCGTTGAATTTGATGACCCCGGCGTTGTCCTTGAAGACCGACAGACACCAGTCGTTCGCGCCCATCTTTTCCCGGATCTCTTTGGTGGGGGTGCGGATATAGGTGTCGAAAAGGGAGTGGACCGTGCGGCGGGTCTTGTCGACTGTGTTCTCGTAGTCGATGTCGCCGGAGAATATCTTATGCTTGCAGTGCTCAGACCAGGTCTGGGCGAGGACTTCGAGCTCCACATCGGTCACCTTTTCGGAAAGCCCGAGGGACTTTCTCCAGGCCAGGGTGGCCGGGTTGGTCACGTAATCGCGGATCAGCTTCATTTCATCCAGGGTCAGGGCGAGTACCCCGTCCTTGCTGATCCGGACCAGTTCCGCATCGGAGACGTTCAGATCGATCTCGTTCATCCGCACCGAGCCCTCGCTCACAACTTTGGCCGCAAAGGGCTTGATGCCGCCGGCGGCCTTGAACTCGGCCCGGTCCATGACCGTGAAACGCTGGATCAGTTCGTTCGCCAGAAGTTTTTTGGCGATATTCTCGGCGTCCTGCCGGGAGATGGCGCCTGACATCAGGTACTGCACCGAGGTGTAGACCGCCTCATTGCGGGAAAGTTTGCGGCCGATCATCAGCTCCAGGGCCTGGGAGGAGGTCCGCCCTTCGTTGTCGGTGACCCCGGGGCGAAAACCGACCTCGATCAGCCAGTCGAAATCGAGGTTCCAGTCCAGCGCCAACGGGCCAAGGGACCATTCCTGGGTCACCGGATCGCAGAAGGGGCCGGCGGCCGCTTCCTGCAGCTGCTCCTCGGTGATATCAGCCTCAACGGTGAAGACCTTGATGGTCCGCACCTCTTCGACCGGCAGCTGGAGATCGGTCCTGATCTTGCGGCCGGTGGCGATGCCGAAGGAATCGGTAATGGCTGGTTTCAGTCCTACCTGGATACGGGCGAGCATAGAGATGTCCTCTGGTTCGTATGAGCTTGAAATTTAAGGAGAAAGCAGTAGCTGGCCGGGCAGCGGACAGGCGTGCATCTATAAGCACATCACTATAATAAGGAAAAGAGATTTTTGGAACTTGAAATTACATGAAAGTGTGCAGGTGAAGAGTATCTGCGGTTCTCTAAAAAAGGAGCCTTGAATATGCTAGACTCCCTTCCAGAGGAATTATCGGTTCCGTTTTTGCAGGGCTAGAGGTTAGAATCAAGCCGGTGAAATACCGGCTTAAACCTGAAAAAAACAACCTCCTACACGGAGAGATTTCCCGCGACCCGCCGCCAGCGGGGAGTTTTAATTAAAACAACCCTGCGATAAGCGATATCTTGAAGCCCTCGTTTTTGTCTGCGCAGGAGCCGGCAGCTATTTCGGGAACGGGTTGAGCGGGCGGAGGCAGGATTCTCGTACAGTTACTGTAGACACCGTCCTGATTGATATCGGCGGCAACCTGGGCGGTATAGGTATTTGTGCTGGCTGCTATCATGGTAAGCACATAAAACTGGGTGTCGGCGGTATCAAAACTCAAGTGGCTGGTAAGGCCGGCTACGTTGGCTGAGTATCTGTCATTCAGTGCATAGAATTTTTCCTGGGCGGCCTGGACGTCAAGGATGTACTGGTGGGCGATGGTTTCCCTGGTTTTGTAAACATGGCTGACATAGGCAGGGGTGGCAACTGCTGCAAGTATACCCACAATGGCGAGAACTATCATGAGTTCCAGTAAATTGAAGCCTGATGAGTTAAAGAGTCTCTTCATTGTTTTTATCCTCAAAAGTAGTGCTTCAGATTAAATAGTTCTTATTGTCACTATTTTCAATCGTAGCAATGAGTCTTGATGATATCATATCAGCTGAAACCGGGGCAATATATTTATCCTGATCCTGAATGTTTCGGGTAAGACTTGGTGAATAAGCAGGGCGGGGAAGGAGGCTGACGGTAAATAATATTTTGTATGTCTTCCTGGCAGGGGGGAATCTTCATAGTAAACAGGATTGTTAAAAAAGTTTATAGTTTTACCGGAGATTTGTGTAAAAAAAATTAACAATCCAGCGTGTTCTTTTTTGCAGAAGGGCGTTCTCGGGAATGGACAAATATTCCAACACGTGAGAAAGGGACTGTCAAATCGCCCATGTGGAGGGGGATACAGGTGGCAGGGATATTGTTGCAGCCTGTTTAAGTGGCCTCCAGGTGTTTTTTGGTATAATTATTGCTGAATACTGTCACCGGATCAAAAGTTGGTTGTCGGTTCACGTTTTGATATACTGTGAGCTCGTATCGGCAATTTATGATTTTCAAACAACTGAACAGGTTAATTTATGCGGACATTATCCAGTAAATCATCTTGGCTGAAAAGAGAGCGCGGCTTTACAATTATAGAGTTGATGATCGTCATTGCAATCATCGGAATCCTGGCGGCCATGGTCAGGGTTTCGTTTGACTCCCAGGCCAGCAAGGTCAAGAGTGTGGCCTTCAATCTGCGGGGAGATATGAATTTTGCCCGTTCCGAGGCGGTAAGCCGCAACCGTAATGTGCGGGTTGATTTTTTCCTTGATGACGACCCGGTTGTTGCTGACCGGGTTGATCTGGACGGTGACGGGACCATGGATGACGGGTACGGAATCTGGACCGATAAAAATAATAACGGCAATTATGAAGCCTGGGTTCTTGCTGCTGATGATGCCAACGGCAACGGAATCTGTGATGAGGCGGAGGTAGGGGACTGTCTGTTAAAGGCGGTGGCGTTTGCCGATGAAGTGCAGTTCTACGATGTGAACGCGACAGGCGGGCCTCTGATAAAGCCCGGTGGAGGGGGAATTGATTTTGAAAACGGCGATACCGATGATGATGGAGTGGCTATTGCTCCCGGTGTCAACTGGTTGGCCTTTCTGCCTGACGGCACCAGCAATAATGGCGGCACCATATACATTTATGCCCCTTCGTCGGATGATGTGCGGGTTATGAAGGCCCCGCCTCTGGCAATGGTGGTGAGTACCAGTACCGGCAGGGTGAGGGTCGAGCGTTGGCGCACTTCAACCGGGACCTGGGAGACCAGATGATTTCGATGACTATTTTGCGAATGATCAGGGGTAGAGACATGATGAGCAGAAAGCTGGAGCGAGGTTTCACACTTATCGAGTTGATGGTGGCTTTGGTTATCGCCAGTTTGGCGATGGTCGGAATCTACCGGGGCTATGTCGGCATGGTAGTGGCCAATGAGACTCAGGAGGATGTTATTGCCCTGAACCAGAGTATGCGTATCGTGCTGGACAGAATGGTCGATGATATTCGCTTGGCCGGGTACAATCCGCAACAGGTGCAGGTTGCGACGGGAGACCCGACGATACGGTTCAACAACACTAGTGCCACAGGTTTCTCCTTCCGGGGGGATATAAGGGATTTAGGCAGGCCGGTAAGTATTCGAACCATCAACTATGCAATTGCTCCCACTGGTCCCGGTATATTTGACCTGCGGCGGACAGAATCGATACCCGGTGCTCTTGCGACTACCGATACGCTGATTGAGAACCTTGAGGTGCTCGATTTGGTCTATCTGGACGATGCCCGGAATGTTCTCCCCCCGCCGGTCGCTAATCCTGAAAGTATCCGCTCGGTGCAGATCGCGCTGGTGGTGAGAGTGGGTGATCAGGACCCGACCTACAGCCACGATGAAACGTATGGCAATATTCAAGGGATACTTTTTCCCGGATACCCGAAGAATGACAGGTTCCACCGGCGTTGTCTGACCATGGAGGTCAAGTGCCGCAACAATTCCTAAGGATGATCATTTACCAGTGAGAGACAGAGATGAAGTTATCTGACAAGGGTTTTTCCATAATTGAGATCTTGATGGGTGTTTCGGTCTTTGCCCTGGGGCTGATGGGGGTCCTGGCGCTGCTGATGTCCTCGGTGAACAGCAACGCTTTTTCCAGCCGGTTGTCGGAGGCGACATTTCTCGCCAACAGCAAGCTGGAGGACCTGATGAGTCAGAACTATGACACCGCAGCGGTGGCGGGAGGAGATCTTGCAGACACCGATGGCGATGCCGCAGGTGGCAGCCCCTTCGGTCTGTTTGATTTCATGCCTGCGACTGCTGATTGGAATGACCCGCCACAGGGAAGAAATACGGCGTTTACCGTTTTATGGAACAATGCTCCCGGGCAACCCGGGCCGAACAGTACGACGACCCGGGTGGTCGTTACCTGGTCGGAAAAAGGGGTCCAGCGAAGAATAGGTGTAACGGGGGTTATTAAGGATGAAGACTAAAAAATCGTTCTGGATAAGAATTGCGGCCGACGAGGGTGGCTCAATCATCGTTGTTGCCCTGCTGATGGTCATGCTGCTGGCCATTGTCATCATCGGTGGTAACCGGAGCAGTACCACCGAGATCAAGATCAGCAAAAACAAGCAGACCAATGACCGGAATCTGTACATCTCAGAGGCATTAATAAGTCAGGCGGCAGTCGATCTTGAAAATGTGCGTGACAACGCTGCTGAGCTTCTAAAGAATCCGCTTTTGGCGGCTTTTAACGGGGTGACTGCCCCGGACAGGCTGATGAGAAAGGCCGTTCTGCCAGCCCGACCTCCTGGCACGAATCCTAGTGAATGGGCTGAGGGAGAAACGGACGGCAGCGAATTTCATGGCTGGCTGAATGCTGATTGGGGATTTCCATTTCTCCCCGGCGGCCCTGTTCCGGCCCAGATACTCTGGCCCAACTCTCTGGCTTGGGAAAACGGGAATCCGAATCAGGCGACAGACGTTTTTGATTATATGATGGTCAATAACGGGTCTCCCGGCGGTTCCCTCGACATGTCGGCCAGTAGGGTTTACGAGTATAATCTCCGGGGTCGTGTGACGAATATCAACGGAGAGACGGAAGTGTCAATTGGCTACCGGACGCGGTATTAAGCAGGAGGGAGATCTTATGTCAGTGAAAAGTGTTGTACAGAAATCAGTAAGAACTTTTAGGTCGGCCATCATCCGCTGCGGGCTCTTGCTGCCGTTTCTTCTGCTGCTGCTGGCCGGGCAGGCGTCTGCTGTCGAGATTATTATCGACAATACCGACGGCAACCGGAACAACCGGAGTGAGTGGGGGTTTTACCAGGAGGAACCGACCCGCTGGACCCTTGATGGAACAAAGGGGTATGGCGGTTCCCATTACGTGTCAAACCATAGTTCACCCGGTGAATCACGCTGGTACCCGATTGGTGATCCCGGTGGGTATTTTGCGGCCGGGACATGGGATGTTTACGTTCGCTGGGTGGCGAATGCAGGTTACGATGCCGGTGCCAGATATACCATTGAGACCAGAAACGGCACCTGTACCGCCAAAACCAGCGCTTATCCATCAAGTTTCCGGAACAGTAACGAGGATGTTAGGGTCACTGTTGACCAGCGTTTTGACGGCGACCAGTGGATCTATCTCGGCACCTGTGATTTCACCGGAGACAGTAGGGAAAGAGTGACCCTGGAATTAAGGGATAGCAGTAAAAAGGTCAGCGCCGATGCGGTGAAATTCGTTTCCCCTTGCAGTGACCCGACCGATACCGATGGTGACGGGGTCGGAGACGCCTGTGACAACTGCCCAGCCGTCAGCAATATTACTCAGCTCGACACCGATGGTGACGGGTTTGGTGATGCCTGTGATAACTGTGTCAATGTGATCAATGCGGACCAGGCTAATGCGGACGGCCCCGGAGATTCTTTCGGCGATGCCTGTGACAACTGCCCGACGACGGTCAATCCAGCCCAGAACGACAGTGATGGAGATACGATCGGAGATCTCTGTGACAACTGTCCCGGTGATGCAAACCTGGACCAGCTCGATACCGATGGTGATGGGACGGGTGATGTCTGCACACCCTGTGCCGGCGATGTTGATGGGGATGGAATCTGTGACGGTGTTGATAACTGTTTGAACATCGCCAATGCCGGCCAGGCCGATGCTGACGCCGACGGCGCCGGTGACGCTTGTGATACTTGTCCGAACGATGCTGCTGATGATGTGGATGGCGATGGGATCTGTGCAGATGTGGACAATTGCCCCAATGCTGCCAACCCCGCGCAGACCGACGCTGATGGAGACGGCCTGGGCGCCGCCTGCGACGTCTGCGATGGGGATGTTCTGAATGATATAGATTCAGACGGTGTCTGTGGCGATGTTGATAACTGTCCGACAGTTGCCAATACAGCTCAGACGGATAGTGACCTGAACGGCGTCGGTGACGCCTGTGAGATTGTTATCTGCCCCGCCTCGGATATTTCCGATATTCCTCTGGATGCCCAACTCACCCCGGCCCCGGCGAATATTATCTTTGTTCTCGATGATTCCGGGAGTATGGACTGGGAATTTGTCACCCGCGAAAACAATGGTCTTTTTAACGGGTATTACTATGTATTCGACAACCCCGGCGACAACCTTTATACGGGGGTGATCAATGACACCAACCGGGCTTACTTCAAGTCCCAGTGGAGCGGCTACAACAAGATCTATTACGATCCGGAGCCGTCGATCGATTACTCGCCGTGGCCCAACTTTTCCGACGCCAATACGACCACCCCAAGGTCTCACCCGAACCATGCAGCCCCGACCTTTAATATCAATAACGAGTATCTGGGGGCGGCGGCGGTCGGGGTATCGATCAAGCGGGCCCATTATTATACCTTTGACGATGTCGACGATGACGGAGTCTGGACTGATGTCAATGGCGACGGCAATTGGGATGCCGGAGACGAAAAGATATATCTGGTCAATCTGACCAGTCCGATAACATACTATCGTTTTGACGATGACGGGGACAACCGGGTTGAAATTGGTGAGTTGATTCCAGTTCCGGCCGCTTCCCTGCCGGTGACCGTGATCACCTTCTGGAAGCCGACCGATGCTGCGGCGTATACACAGGAGATTCAGCGTTTTGCCAACTGGTATTCGTTCTACCGCCGGCGCGAACTGGTTTCTCTCGCTTCGCTGGCCAAGGTTATCAACCAGATGAACGGCGTCTATATCGGCCTGAAGGGGATCAACAACCAGATCGGTCCACAGGTGCCGCTACCGGTGAAGGTTGGGGCACTGGATGACACGCAGGTTTTGTTGGATCTTCTTTATGACTACGTGGGAGCTAGCGTGGGAACTCCATTGCGTTTGGGATTGCAGGATGTTGGCGAGTACTTTGACCAGACCGATGGTGCGGCTAACGGTGGCTTCGGCGCATCAAATCCGTGGGCTGCGGAAGCTGACGGCGGCGCTTGTCAGCAGGCTTTCGCCATTGCCATGACCGACGGTTATTACAACGGCGGAACCCCGAGCCCGAGCGTCGGCAATGCCGACGGCGGCCTGGGAGTACCCTTCCAGGACGGGTACAGCAACACTTTGGCCGATGTGGCCATGCATTATTACAAGAGGGATCTGAACACTACTCTCCCTGATCAGGTGCCAACCAATGTGTATGACCCTTCCAGCCAGCAGCATATGGTCACCTACGGTGTTTCATTCGGTGTTTTCGGCACCCTGATCCCTGAAGACTATGATGTCTTGAATGGTCCATATCCGACCTGGCCCAATCCGACTGCCGGGGACCCGGAGAAGATTGATGACCTCTGGCACGCAAGTGTCAACGGCAGGGGATTGTTCTTCAGCGCCGGCAACTCCGACGAGATGGTTGAGGCGATGCTTAATATCCTGGCAAGTGTCTCCAACAGGGTCGGTTCGTCCGCATCGGTTTCGGTGAATGGTGATGAGCTGTTCGAGAAGGTCGGGACCGCAGTCAAGATGTATCAGACCAGTTATACCTCCGACGGCTGGGGAGGCGATGTGAAGGCTTATAATATTAATCCTACCACTGGCCTGGTCATCACCGATCCGATTGCCTGGTCGGCCAATCTGGAGCTGCAGACTTTTCTTGACGGTTCCGGGGCAGCAAACCGGGTTATTGCCACCTTCGATGGCACAAGCGGTGTCCCATTCCGTTATAGCTCCCTGAATGCAACCCAGCAGACCCTGTTGAGCGGTGGCGGAGTGACCGGCCCGGAGATGGTTGATTATCTTCGCGGGGATGATTTAAGAGAGAAGGATAATGGCGGGCCGTTGCGGAATCGGATCTTTGCCCTTGGTGACTTTGTCAATTCGAGTGCGGTATTTAATGAAGGAGTGCTGTATGCGGGAGCCAATGACGGGATGCTTCATGCTTTTGATGCGGATACCGGTATTGAACTCTTCTGCTATGTGCCGAGCTTTGTCTATGAGAATCTCGCAAGCCTTGCCAGCACGACATACAGCCATAAATATTTTGTCGATCTTGAACCCTATGTGAAGGAGCTGGTATCTAACATCGGGGAAAAGAAGACAATGCTGGTAGGTGGTCTCAGCAAGGGTGGAAAAGGGATCTATGCTCTGGATGTGACTAATCCGACAGCCATTACCACCGAGGCCGAATTGGCAAGCAGGGTGATGTGGGAGTTCCCGCCTGCGTATGACCCGGACATGGGCTACACGTTCAGTAAGGCGTTTCTGGTCAAAACCTCTGCCGTTGCCCTGGTCTGGGATGATAATTCCTTTTCCTATGTGAGCAATCCGTATGCCCTGAACCCAGGGACTCCTTATGAAGGTTATGTGGTGATCTTCGGCAATGGCTATCAGAGTTTTGATGAAAAGGCGGTTTTCTACATTCTTGATCCGGTGACCGGCACAGAGATCGCGAGATTTGATACCTTGCGGGCCGGTTGCAACGGGATGTCCACCCCGGTGCCGATTGACGCGAACAACGATTTCCTGCTTGACTATGTCTATGCCGGTGACCTGCGCGGCAATCTCTGGAAGTTTGATATGAGCAGTTCTAACCCGGCAGATTGGGAAGTTGCCTACAAAGATAGTTTTGGCTACCCGGCACCGGTGATGACCGCCAAAAATTATCGGCCGATTACCACCCAGCCGGAGGTTATCAGGGCGTGCAAGGATTTTACTGGGAACCAGAATCCGGGCTATATGATACTGTTCGGGACCGGAAAATATTTTGCCGATGCTGATTTGAAGACAACCGAGCAGGAGACGCTCTACGGTATCTGGGATTATGGAGATGACAGCGATGACAGTGAATATCTTGGTTACTGGAATGGAGTGACCCTTTCTAATCAGCCTGCCAATGTGACTCTGCTGCAACAGACCGCTGAATGGGAGGGTACTCTGGGGGCCAATTGGCTGCGGGTGGTCACCGACAACAAAATACACCTGTGGTCTGCGGTTGATCCTGACAGAAATCCTGATCCGGATGTGCCTGATCCGGCTAATCTGCCGAATCCTGGGATTCCGATAAATCCCAGCAACTCTCTTCCCTACGATAGTGATGGCGAAGACAGTGATGGTGACGGCATTGTCGACAATGGTGAAGATATAATCCATGCCGGCTGGTACTTTGATCTGCCGATAGGAGGGGTAAATGTTGTGGCGGATCCGCTTGATGATGAACCGGCTGAGAGAAATATCACCGATTTTGTGGTCCGGGATTCGAAGACGATTGCTATTTCCTTTGTCCCGCAGAGACTCCCGTGCAGTGGCGGTGGATACTCGATTGTCCATGAACTGAACTCCTGTTCCGGCGGTAGGATGCCGGAGGTGATATTTGATATTAATAATGACGGGAAGATCGATGCCTCAGACTTAATCACGGTTGCCGGTCCCGGGACAGTGCCTCCGACCGGATTGAAGTTTGAGGGCAGGTTGCAGGCGCCGGCCATTCTTGTCGAGAGCGATAATGCAGCCGGGAAAACCGAGAAAAAATATTTCAGTTCCTCGACCGGGAGTATTATGATGATGACCGAGAAAGGTGAGGGGCGGGGGCTTACTTATTGGAAGAAGTTCTAACTGTGAGAGTTTTCGGTCAATGGAATATGGATGGGAGGTGCCTCTGGTCTGGTGATCCACGGCATCCCCATCCTCTCCTGATTATCAATTATTTGTTTATGAGGCGGAATAATGAGAGTGAATAGATTAATCCTTCAGGCTCCCGCGTTGATTTTGGTCTTGACTGTTATGATCCTTGTTTCTGTGACTTCAGGATGGAGCGGGACAAAGATTGATCCGGAAAAATTCGAGCGGCGGGGCACCATTTTGATGATGGACAAAAACAGAATCGTGATTGATGATATGGATTTCCGTTACGAGTCTGGGACTAAATTCTACTCCCTGGACGGCAAGCAGATCGGCAGTGGATATTTTGCCAAAAATATGCCGGTGGGATATGTTTTGAAAGACGGGACCGATAATGTGATCTCAATGATCGGCAAGATCAAACAGGTAAAGGAATAATCTATCAGAGGCTCGTGGGTCAAAAAGAAGATGAATGTGAGGGCCGTGGTCTGCCGATTGGTATGGATTGGAGTTAAAACGACAGATATTGTTCCGGGCAAATATTGATAATTTTCGTAGTGCTATCCGGTCTGATCCGACTGATCAGACCGGATGATTTTTTTGAGCGGCAGTTTAGACGATTGGTCTGTATAGTATGACTATGGGCAAGATGAACGACACATCATACCTTTTCTCCCTCCTTGAGGCGGATCAGCTGATTTCTGCAGAACAGAGAGAAATGCTGGAAAAGAAACTTCCCCATCAGAAGCAGCTTTTATTGCGTGAACGACGCAAGGCAAAAAAAGGTCTCGGCAAGGTTCGGGAACCGGATCTGGTTGAGGTGATTGTCTCGCTGAACCTGCAGATCCCCGGTGAAAATCCTCAACCACTGACCGAGGAGCTGATCATCCGGGCAGTGGCGGCAGATATGAACATGCCCTTCAAGAAGCTCGATCCGCTTGAACTGAATCTTGATATCGTCACCAAGACCTTTCCGAAGAATTATGCGTTGAAACACCTCCTCTTGCCCTTTGCGATCAAGGATGGTGTGCATGAGGTGGCTGTTTATGATCCGGCCAAGCGTGAGACTCTTGCTGAAATTGAACGGGTCTACAAGATAACCGTAAGACCTTACCTGAGCACGCGGAGCGATATCAGTCGGATGCTGGCCGAATTCTTCGGTTTTCAGTCATCAATTTCCGCTGCGGAAGATCATCTGGCCAAGCCGACCATCGATCTTGGCAATCTTGAACAGTTCGTGAAAATCGAACGCGGCGGGGAGATCAACTCCTCCGATCACCATATCACCAGCGCAGTTGATCATCTTTTCACCTACGCCTTTGACCAGCGGGCGAGTGATATCCATATTGAGCCCAAGCGGGACAAGAGCAATGTCAGGTTAAGGATTGACGGGATCCTCCATACTATTTACAGCCTGCCGAAAGCGGTGCATTCCGCAATTGTCTCTCGGATCAAGACCCTGTCAAGGCTTGATATAGCCGAAAAAAGACGTCCCCAGGACGGCCGGATCAAGATCGATCATGAAGGAAAGGAGGCGGAGATTCGGGTCTCTACCATCCCTGTTGCCTTTGGCGAGAAGGCGGTCATGAGGATTCTGGACCCCGATATTATGTTTCAGGATTTGTCGTCCATCGGCTTTTCGGAAAGAGACCTGGCCGTCTATCAGGAGTTCATGACCGCCCCGCACGGGATCGTGCTGGTTACCGGGCCAACGGGGAGCGGTAAATCGACGACTCTTTATTCAACGCTCAAACAGGTGTCTTCGGCGGAAAATAATGTGATCACCGTTGAAGACCCGGTCGAGATGGTCTGTGAGGAGTTTAATCAGATCGCGGTCCAGGCCCAGATCGAGGTAACGTTTTCAACGATTTTAAGAAACATCCTGCGCCAGGACCCGGACATTATCATGATCGGCGAGATCCGCGACCTGGATACGGCGGTCAACGCCATTCAGGCGGCGTTGACCGGGCATCTGGTTTTTTCCACCCTGCACACCAATGATGCGGTTTCCTCGATCAGCCGCTTGAAGGACCTTGGCGCCCAGGAGTTCCTGATCGGCTCGACATTGCTGGGGGCCATGGCCCAGCGGCTGGTCCGGCGAATCTGCCCGCATTGTCGGGAGAAGTATAAGGTCTCCGGTGATATTCTGCGCAGCTTCGGTTTTCCGGCTGAAGGGCAGGGGGATATTGAACTGCAGCGGGGTAAAGGGTGTATTCATTGCCGGGGTACCGGTTATCTCGGCCGGTGCGGGGTTTTTGAGATTTTTCCGGTGTCCGACACCATCAACCGGATGATCTGTACCGGAGTGTCGGAGAATGAGATCAGAGCCCAGGCAATCAAAGAAGGAATGACCACCCTGAAAGAAGATGCCTGGGTGAAAGTAAAAGAAGGGGTGACCACCTATGAGGAGGCGGCCAGGGTGACCGGGTTGGCGTAGTGGTGTAAAGAGCTTTGCCAAAACCGGCTTATTCGGGTATATTTGCGGATGTTCTCCCCTTGCTTGGCTGATGAAGCAGGGGGTTTTGTTTTTTTGCTTACCACAGGGTCCGGGGATGTCTGAAAAAACAGTGGCGACCAATAAAAAGGCGCGTCACGATTATTTTATCGAATCGGTGATAGAGACCGGGATTGTTCTGAAAGGGCCGGAGGTCAAATCCCTGCGGGCCGGCAAGGCGAACCTGAAGGACGGCTACGCGAGGATCAAGAACGAGGAGCTTTTTCTCTACGGGGTCCATATTTCGCAGTACAGCCACACCACCCACGAGATCCCGGACCAGGTAAGAGTCAGAAAACTCCTGGTCCATAAACGGGAGATCCGGAAGCTGATTGCCAAGACCCAGGAAAAAGGATTTGCCCTTGTGCCGCTTCGGATATACTTTATAAGCAGCGGCAAGGTAAAAGTGGAGCTCGGACTCGGTCGCGGCAAAAAGCTGTACGACAAAAGAGCCACCCTCAAGAAAAAAGAGGGCGACCGCGACATGGAACGGGCCATGGTTGATCGAAAAAGAGGCTGATGCGGGGTTGAAGTTTTGTCATTCTTAATTCTGCATTCTTAATTCTTAATTCTAAATATGGGGATGAAACGGATTCGACGGGGACATATAAGCTTGGGCTGCATGTCGAGTTCTGATAACTCGTTAAACTGTCAGACTTTAAACATAATCGCAGACGATTATGCACACGCTGTAGCAGCTTAACCTGCTACCGTTCACCATAACCCCCTCCCACGGGGTTTTGATTGAACGTCGCTAATGTGGGATAGCCTGTCGGCTGCGACTGCCGGCTGACGGGCGAAAACAAAGCAGGATAGTGTCGGAAATTCTTGTTCTGGAGATGCTCTGACACGATAAAAAAAACTTGTACAGGACTAAACATGTAGACGCCTGCAGGGGAGTGTTTTCGGACGCGGGTTCGACTCCCGCCATCTCCACCATTTGCAAAACCTCGCCCATGATGTGGGCGGGGTTTTTTTATGAACGAAAGGGGAAGCCGCGCAGCAGCATACAGAAATACCGCCTGCCCGACAAGGCCCTTCCGGGGTGACAGCCCCCCGGCACCGGCCAGGTCCCGACCAGCTAACCGCTCAAGCAGGTTCAACCTTATTCAGGAATTGACTTTATGGATACCGACGATCTGACTGAAATGGCTTGGCGCATTATGGGCAGCGCCTCCCGAGTCTCGGATACTCTAAGAGCCGAACTCGGCTCAATGGCCAGCCGGTTCAAAACCGAGGATGAATGGCTGCGAGGGGTTCGTGCTCATCTGGTGGACATTTTCGAAGATCCAGCCGAGTACGTTGACTCTTGGGATCTTGAAAACGCGGAAGCTGTTACGGCAACCATGATCGGCAGCTTTGCTGCGGAACTCCGTGATCGAGTGGATAGCATTTTGTCCACGCCAATGAACAAACGAGGCTCATGGGCACATGGTGAATTCAAAGATGCCGGAACGTATCAAACCAAGGTTCAGTCGCTATATCGGCATTGACTCCTCCGATGCTGAAACCCCGGACGCCAGTCTGAAGGAGCTTCGAGTTTACCAGGCCGGTCGCGAGTCTGCGCCGGTGGAGGTTTTTCCGTCACTGTGGAGCAAGAGCACTCCACGGGCGGGCTGCACGCTCGACCCGCACGATGCCTATGTGGCTTCCGCCTGGCTGCGACAGGCGGATATGGACGAAAACCTCGGTAAATTCCTCAAGCCGGACATGCGGCCCGCCGAATACCATGTCGCGCAGGTCGAAGGCTGGCTTCCGAGAGGAATGTGAATATGGCCAGGAACAGGAACGCGGAGAGTTTCCGCGCTTATTTCATGCTGCTTCTCATCGCATTTTCCGGCGCTCTCCCGGGATGCGAAAACACCGATATGCAACTGGCCACCGAGGCCGGGATTGATGCCTATAAAGCGGTCACTCTTTCCGATCAGGCGGTGGCGGAGTTGGCCGCGAAGTCTTCCGCGGCCATGGACAGTCGACACCGGATCGCCCCGGCAGATAGCGGGTATGCCAAGCGGTTACGGGCGGTGGTTGGTGATCTGCATGAGCAGGATGGCTACGCCTTCGATTACAGGGTGTATGTGAAGGACGAGGTAAATGCCTTTGCCATGGCGGACGGGACCATCCGGATCTTCAGCGGCCTGATGGATATGATCGACGATGGCGAGCTGCGTTTTGTGATCGGCCACGAAATGGGGCATGTCGTGAAACAGCATACCCGCAAACAGTTGCGCCTTGCCTATGCCGCCAGCGCGGTGCGCAAGGGGCTGGCGGCTCAGGATGGCGGGGCGGCTGATCTTGCCCGTTCCCAACTGGGAGGATTGGTCGAAAGGCTTATGGGGGCCCAATTCTCGCAGCTTGAGGAGAAGGTGGCGGATGACTATGGCCTGGACTTCCTCAAGGCGCATGGTCAGGCGCCGGAGAGTGCGGTTTCGGCCCTGACCAAACTTGCCGGTCTGGGCAGCGGCCATTCCTTTCTTTCCAGCCATCCCGATCCAGCCCTCCGGGCCGAAAGAATAAACCTGCAGATCCAGGGCAAGGGTCTTTCCGTCGAGGAAACCCAAGAAAACCTGCCGGGAGCGATCAAATGCCGGGCGACGGCCTGGTACAACCTATTGCGGGATTATGTCGCGGAGCTGATCAGAAGTCTTACGGGACAGGCCGGTATGAAAAAAGGAGCCGTATGACCCTTGCCTTGATCGCCTTAATTTTTGGCTTGGCACTCCTCGTCTGGAGCGCCGACCGTTTTGTGGAGGGATCGGCCTCCACCGCCCGGCATTTCGGCATGCCGCCGCTCCTGATCGGGATGGTGATTGTCGGATTCGGCACCTCCGCGCCGGAGATGGTGGTCTCGGCGATTTCCGCCTCGCAGGGCAACCCGGGCATCGCGCTGGGCAACGCCTACGGCTCGAACATCACCAACATCGCCCTGATTCTGGGAGTGACGGCCCTGATCAGTCCCATCGCCGTCCATTCGCAGGTGCTGCGCAAGGAGCTGCCCATCCTGACCTTGGTCACGGTGCTGGCGGCCTGGCAAATCAGGGATGGCGAGATCACCCGGATTGATGCCATCGTGTTGCTGATCGTGTTCGGCGGGCTGATGGCCTGGACCATCCGGCAGGGGCTGCGGAAGAAAGAGGATGCGCTGGCCAGCGAGATGGAGCAGGAGCTGGACGTCCGCGCCATGCCCATCCGCCGAGCGGTCTTCCGGCTGGTGGTCGGGCTCGCGCTTTTGATTGTCAGTTCCCGCATTCTGGTCTGGGGCGCGGTGGAAATCGCGCAAGGATTCGGGGTCAGCGATCTGATTATCGGTCTGACCATCGTCGCGGTGGGCACCTCGCTGCCGGAACTCGCCTCGTCGATTATTGCCACCCGCAAGGGGGAGCATGACATCGCCCTCGGTAACGTGCTCGGCTCCAATCTGTTCAACACCCTGGCGGTGGTGGGGATCGCCGGTTCGATTCACCCGATGACGGTAGGGCCGGAGGTCTTCAGCCGCGACATGCTGGTGATGGCCGCGCTGACCCTGTCGCTGTTCGTGATCGGCTACGGGTTCCGGGGGCCTGGTCGGATCAACCGCATCGAGGGCGCGGTTCTGCTCGCCTGTTACGCGGGCTATACGGTCTACCTGATCAGCACGGTATTCGGACAGTCCGGATAAAAGGCAATGAACACTGCTGAAACCATAATGACAAAGGAAAGACCGTGAACGATTTTCAACTGCTTATTGACCTCCACCGGACTGCGGAACGGCAAGGGCCAGGCGGGGACGCTGAAACAAAACGGGCTCTGGAACTGGGCGGACTCGACCGCTCTCGTTTGTTGAAGATCGCTGATATCGGCTGCGGCACCGGCGCATCGACGATCCTCCTGGCCAGGGAGTTGAATGCCCAGATCACCGCCGTGGACTTCCTGGCGGAGTTTCTCGACGAGCTGCAAACCAGAGCCAACGACCAAGGCGTGGCGGACCGGATCACCACGCTGAACTGCTCCATGGATGCCTTGCCTTTTGATGAAGGGGCGTTCGACGTGATCTGGTCCGAAGGTGCCGTTTACAACATGGGCTTCGAAGCCGGGGTGTCCGCCTGGAGCCGATTTCTGAAGCCCGGTGGAATGCTCATCGTTTCCGAAATCACCTGGCTTCTCGCCACGGTGCCGGCGGAGCTCCAGTCCCATTGGCAGAAGGAGTACCCGGAGATCGATGTCGCATCACACAAGATCGGACTCCTTGAGCGACATGGGTACAGTCCACAAGGCTACTTTGTCCTGCCGGTACATTGCTGGCTTGAGAATTACTATCACCCCATGCAGGATCGCTTTGAAGCGTTCCTTGAGCGGCATGGCCACAGCGAGCGGGCCAAGGCTGTCGTCGATGCGGAACGGCACGAAATAGCCCTGTATGAAAAATATCGGGACTTCTTCAGCTACGGCGTCTATCTGGCAAAAAAGGTGTGAGGCATGATCCCACCGGCGGGAGGATTGCTTGCCTGGGCGACCCTGTTCAATTTCTGTTTTGGGAACCGGACCGGCGTCCGAAAACCGGATTCGAAGTTGTTGCGGATGAGCGCGATGTGCAAGGATTAAATATCGGCCGGCAGTTCGAGTTGCCAGTTGCTTCTGCGCTTGTTTCTGAACAACAAAAAGAAAATCAGCAGGCCGGTCAGGATCCCGCCCAGATCAATACCGAAGTCATAGAGTTTCGGAGTTCTTCCTTCGGTAAAGAATTGGAGGAGTTCTGTGGTGCCGGCCAGGATCCCGGCGTCTGCCAGAATGGTGGCGACGGGGATGGTTTTTCCGCAGGTGAACAGCAGGAAAGAAAAAACTCCGAACAACAGAAAATGGCCGATCTTGCCGATCTCAGTTCTTTTGATATACACGTCATAGGGATGTTCTTCTCCGGGCTCTTCCAGGTTTTTGCCGATCATGTCGATTTTCGAACCGATGGATATCAGCACTTCCTTGCCCGTTCCCTGAAGTTGGGTCTTTGAAACGGCAGGGGCAAGTGTCCCGGCGAGAATGGCCGACAGAACGAGCAGGGTGGCGGTCGATGCAATCACGCCCGGTTTACCCGTAAAATACGGATGGAACATCCAGGCAAGGACAAATGCCCAGAGGATGAAAACGAGCGGCCTGATCGCGGTGAAGAGGGGGCTTATCGAAACCTGTTTCAGGCCCGGTTTGCGGACCCACATGTTGCCGGAAGATCTTGCCAGCTCGGCTTTAACCGACATTTTTGCAGTATCCGGAGCCATTCGGAAGACCTCTTCATAGAGTTTCCAGCCTGCCGTACCATCCAGTGACGCCGCATGATGAGGCAGTTTCTGTCCTTTCCCGGAACTGTCTCGGCGATCGAGAATCAGGCGTGCCTTGTGCCAACCCTTCGGGCCTTGGACGACATCCTGGACTTTTATATATGCCGAGAGCTTCAGGAGGGAGTCAACAGGTTGTGGGGGGAGATCCTGCCAGATGGAGATGAAGTTGTCGGTATCTTCAGAACTCAGATGCAGGATATTGCCGCTTTCAAGGTTAATGGCTCCGGTGCCCGCCGGTCTGGTTTTCCATGCCTCAAGGTTGCTGCTGAAATCATGGTTGGTGAGAAGTTCTTGGCCGATTTCTACATACCGTTGCAGAAAATGGGTGAGCAGGAACGTCGCCGTGAGGGCGGCGATTAAAATCGTGAGCCGAAAAATATGCTTGCGGGAGCGGGTCATATTGAGCAGGAGAACAGATTTTTTTATGCTTTACAAACGGTTTTTAGCGATCCTATAGTAGAGAAGGAGAAAAGGTGCATCGGGAGGTGTCTGTGGAGATAGAACCGGTCAAAGACAGTCGTCGTTTTGACAGAAAGAAACAGATCTACGATTTTGTTGGCCGCCATTGTGACAGCAGCGGCAGAGCCCGGCTTTTCAGCGGACGGACCAGCGATATTTCCCTCAGGGGGCTTGGTATCCTGATCGACAGCAAGGATGTCCCGGGTGAAGGCGATACGGTTGATGTAAGGATCAGGGTGTTTGACGATGAACCACCCCTCAAGGTTGTGGGTTTTGTCTGCTGGCGCAGGAATGAAGAGAGTGGGGAAAGAAAGAAAGCCAGACTGGGTATTGAGTTGACCGGGATGACCGACCCGGTTTATTCCTACAGGCGCTGGCTTGAGATTCTTACCTGGAACTAGGGGTGCTATGTTGCAGCTTCCTGCGGGAGATCGCATAAAGTATAAGACATCGAGTCGTGGGGAAAGCGTTCCATTTTGCCTGCGGTCAACTATTTTCGATTCTGATCAGAGCCTCAGTTCCGGAGAGGCGAGAAACCACTCATAAGTTGATTTGATCCCCTGCTCAAGGGGTATTTCCGGTTGCCAGCCAAGAGCGGATATTCTTGAGATGTCGAGCAGCTTTTGGGGTGTCCCGTCCGGCTTGCCGGGGTCAAAGACTATTTCCCCCTGAAAACCAACCACCTTCTGAACCGTTTCAGCGAGGTCCCGGATCGTGGTGTCCTTTCCGGTGCCGAGATTGATGATGGTCGGTTTGAGGTGGGTGATCAGCTCGGTGAATTTTTCTTCTTCAAGCCCCAGAAGATGGATACATCCTCTCGCCATATCATCGACATGCAGGAATTCGCGGCGGGCTTTTCCCGTGCCCCAGACCGTAACCGTTTTCTCCCCGCTGATTTTTGCCTCATGGAACTTCCTGATCAGGGCCGGGAGGACATGGGAGTTTTCCAGGTCGAAATTGTCTCCCGGACCGTAGAGGTTGGTCGGCATGACCGATAAGAACCTGGTGTGATATTGCCGGTTGTAGGACTCGCACATCTTGATCCCGGCAATTTTGGCGAGAGCATAGGCATCGTTGGTCGCTTCAAGAGGCCCGGTCAGGAGGTATTCCTCCTTCATGGGTTGGGGCGCCAGCTTCGGATAGATGCAGGAGCTGCCGAGAAACAGCAGTCTGTTGACATTATTTACGTGGCTGGCATGGATAATGTTGTTCTGGATTTTCAGGTTCTCGTAAATGAAGTCTGCCGGATAGGTGTTATTGGCATAAATCCCTCCCACTTTAGCCGCAGCGTCTATAACAAACTCAGGACGGATCTCAGCAAAGAAGGTGTCGACCTGCTCCTGGTTGAGCAGATCCAGTTCGGAGCGGGTTCTGGTGATCAGGTTGGAAAAGCCATTCTTTTCCAGTTCGCGGACCATGGCCGAGCCGACCAGGCCACGGTGACCGGCCACGTAAATTTTTGCATTCACTGAGAGGGGCAAAGAGTATTTTGTATGATATGACATGATTTTTTACTCATGAAAATCCATGGTTTTAAAACCGTGAGTTTTGCAGAGCTCATCTTTTTTGGCGGTTTCCAGGTCCGCCTCGATCATTTCCTTCACCAGCTCCGCAAACGTTGTTTTTGTTTCCCAGCCCAGCTTTTTTTTGGCCTTGGAAGGATCGCCCAGTAACGTTTCAACTTCGGTCGGCCGGAAGTAACGTTTGTCAACCCGGACAATCACATCTCCAACGCGAGGGGTTCTGCCGTTTGCATCGGGCGTTCTTTTTTGATCAAGAGCGGTGATGGTTCCGATTTCGTCAACTCCTTTTCCCTGCCAGCTTAAAGTGATGCCGATCTCTTTTGCCGCATGATCGACAAACTCTCTGACCGAGTACTGTTTCCCGGAGGCGATTACAAAATCATCAGGTTTTTCCTGCTGGAGCATCAGCCACTGCATCTCAACATAATCCCTGGCGTGGCCCCAGTCTCTTTTTGCATCCAGGTTTCCCAGGTAAACGCAGTCCTGCAGGCCCAGGCTGATTCGTGCCAGGGCGCGGGTGATCTTGCGGGTTACAAAGGTTTCGCCCCGGACCGGTGATTCATGGTTGAAGAGAATGCCATTGCAGGCAAAAATATTGTATGCCTCACGGTAGTTGATAACGATCCAGTATGAATAGAGTTTGGCAACTGCGTAAGGCGAGCGGGGATAAAAAGGGGTCTTTTCGGTTTGGGGAATCTCCTGCACCTTTCCGAACAGCTCGGAAGTGGAGGCCTGATAGAATTTCGTTTTGCCGGCCAGGCCGAGGATTCGGATCGCTTCCAGCAGGCGTAAGGCGCCTAATGCATCGGAGTTGGCCGTGTATTCAGGCTCTTCAAAGGAAACGGCAACATGGGACTGGGCGGCCAGGTTGTATATCTCGTCCGGCTGGATTTTTGCGATAATATGGATCAGGCTGGAAGAGTCGGTCAGGTCTCCATGATGGAGAAAGAATCTTTTGTTTTTCTCATGCGGGTCCTGGTAGAGATGATCGATCCGGTCGGTGTTGAACAGAGACGTCCGGCGCTTCAGGCCATGCACCTCATATCCCTTGTCCAGCAGGAATTCGGCAAGATATGCCCCGTCCTGGCCGGTGACTCCGGTGATTAACGCCGTTTTTTTCGCCATGCCTATCTCCTGTTATGGAATCTCTAGTGAACGCTATATTAAAAAGTGAGGGATGTTTTACCATAAACGTATATGGTTTTCTATCTCAAATCCGACTTGAATTTTATCAGATACCGACCAGGATCAAGATGAGTACCCATCGGGATTTTTTGATTGCCACCGCCAGGTGTCTGCACACATTTCATCAAGGCCCAGTTCCGCTTGCCAGCCGAGTTCTTTTTTGGCAAGGCTTGAGTCTCCATAAACACTGGCGACATCACCAGCCCGGCGCGGCACGATACGGTAAGGAATTTCGCAGCCGGATGTTTTGGCAAATGCATGAACCATTTCAAGGACTGAATATCCACGCCCGGTTCCCAGATTGTAAGTGATCACCCCGGGATTTTCCTGGAGCTTTTCCAAGGCTTTTAAATGGCCTCGGGCAAGATCAACCACATGGACATAATCCCGGACACCAGTGCCATCCGGGGTTGGGTAGTCGTTGCCGAAGACCAGCAATTCCTGCAGTTTGCCAACCGCGACCTGACTGATAAACGGCATGAGATTATTAGGGATACCCTTTGGATTTTCGCCTATCCTGCCACTTTTGTGGGCGCCCACCGGGTTGAAATATCTGAGCAAGGCCACGTTGAGGGACGGGTCGGCAATATTGAGGTCGCGAAGAATCTCTTCTATCATCAGCTTGCAGCGGCCGTATGGGTTGGTAACTGAGACTGGGAAATCCTCGGTGATCGGGAGAGATGCCGGATCACCATATACTGTGGCAGAAGAACTGAAAACAATATTCTTGATTCCGGTTGCAGCCATTACTTCGCAGAGAACCAAAGTGGTCGAGAGGTTGTTCTGGTAATAGCGTAGGGGGATTTGAACTGACTCCCCGACTGCTTTCAGACCTGCGAAGTGAATAACCGTGTTGATTCCTGAGTCGGCGAGGATATCTGTTAGGGCAGGTTTGTCATTGAGATCAATCTGGTGAAACTCCAACACTTGACCGTTAATTTCCTGGACCCTTTTTAATGATTCCTCACTGGAGTTGACGAGGTTGTCGACAACTACAACCTCGTGTCCCTCTGCAAGGAGTTCAAGGCAGGTGTGGCTGCCGATATATCCGGCTCCACCGGTAACCAGTACTTTCATTTTCCGATTCTTCATATTCAGGCCACAAAGAGTTTGTTGCCGGTTTCCTTGCCGGCAAAGACATTTCGGGTGTCAACGATCAGGCGAGCGTGATCAAAGATAAAGTTGTAGTCGTATGCGGAGTGGTTGGTAGCAACCAATACACAATCGGCACCGATAATGTTTTCGGCAGAAAGAGCCGTGCTGGTCAAATTGAAATTGTATTTACGAGTGGCACGGAGTTTGGGGATGTGTGGGTCGTTATAGCTGATGACCGCACCTTTATTTTGCAGAATCTCCATCAGCTTGTAAGATGGCGATTCCCGATCATCATCAACATCTTTTTTGTATGCTGCACCGAGGATCAGGACTCTTGCCCCTTTCAGGGCCTTGCCGTGTTCGTTCAATGCATCCATAACCCGCTGTACCACGAAGTTCGGCATAGCGGTGTTGATTTCGCCTGCAAGTTCGATAAATTTGGTCGGGATATCATACTCCCGTGCTTTGGAGGTGAGATAGAATGGGTCGATTGGAATGCAGTGGCCTCCGAGTCCGGGCCCAGGGTAAAAGGGCATGTAGCCGAAGGGCTTGGTTGCTGCAGCATTTATTACTTCGAAAATATCGATTCCCATTCGCAGGCACAGTATTTTCATCTCATTCACCAATGCTATGTTGACGCTACGGAAGATATTCTCCAGAAGCTTGGTGAGTTCTGCGGCTTGTGTGGAAGAGACGGGGACCACTCTGGTCATGACAATCCTGTATAGATCGCTGGCCAGTTGAAGAGAAGCGGGGTCGATGCCACCGACAACCTTGGCGATATCAGCAGTGCCGAAATCAGGGTTGCCGGGGTCTTCTCTTTCCGGCGAAAAGGCCAGGGCGAAATCAACACCTGCTTTCCGCCCGCTTTTTTCGAGGATTGGCTGGAGGACTTCAACGGTTGTTCCCGGGTAGGTGGTGGATTCCAAAATTATCAGTTGCCCCGGGCGAAGGGCTTTGGAAATTGTCTTCCCGGTATCTTTAATAAATTCAAGATTAGGCTCACGGCTGGCGGTGAGCGGTGTCGGCACGCAAATCAGGAGGCCGTCAGGTTCATTCAGTCTGCTGAAATCGTTGGTGGCGGAAAATCTGCCGGAAGTAACGTGCTCTGCCAGTTCGGTTGAGGGGATGTGTTTTATGTAGCTTTTACCTGCTGCGAGTTTAGCGATTTTGGTCTGGTCCAGATCAAAACCGATGACCTTTACCCCTTTTCGTAGAAAAGTAAGACTCAATGGCAGTCCAACATAGCCAAGGCCAATAATTCCAAGGGTCAGGGATTGATTGGATATTTTCTTGGCTAATCCGGCAAGATGGGGATGATTGGTCATCGCGTGTAGTTTCTCTTTGCATTGATAATATTGTGCTGTGTAGCAAGCGAAAGATGCGATACTAGCATGAATTTGTAATTGAAATCAAGGAGTTGTTTGTGGGGGCAGGGTGAAGAATGTAGAGGTGAGGTTTAAAAGTGGCAGGAGAGAGTAGTGGGATATAGTGGTCTTATATTGTTCAGTACTTCTTTGTTTCAACATTTTCCTTGTACAGGCGATTATACAGAGACTTATATCTCCGTGCCTGAATTTCCAAGGTGTACTCATTCTCCACTGTTTCTCGGCATTTTTTTGACATGGCGGCACGTTTTTGAGAGTCGGACAACATGCAGGAGATAGCTTCACCAAGAGCCCCCACATCAGAAACGGGAGCCAGGTAACCAGTCTCGCCGGGGCGGACCATGTCCGGAATTCCTCCAGTATCAAAACCTACTACCGGCGAACCGCATGCCATGGCTTCGAGAACAGTATTGGGTAAATTGTCCTGCAATGAGGGGATAACAAAAACATCTGCGGCACTGTAGAGATGGGATAAAATAATATCATTACTGATGTTGCCGACATGAATATGCGATATTGAGGAAGGGATGTCTGGTTTGCCCTTGCCGGCAGAAATTAATACGATGCTTTTATCTTTTTGCAACAAAGCCAGGGAATTTAACAAGAAAGAGAGGCCCTTCCTTTCATTCGTAACAGATTCAGCAATAAAAAAAATGACCTTTGCTGTTACGTCAATACCGAGCAGGGTGCGTGCCAGGTTCTTGTCTCTAGGCTTGAAAACGTGATGATCAATGCCGTTGGGAATAATTGAAAGAGGGAAGTCCTTCATAAGAGGGCTTCGGGCAACCTCCTTTCCCATCCAGTTACAAAGAGTGACAATGTGCAGGTTGTTTGCTTTAATTCGGGAGTATGCATTTTTCTTTCTGTGCCATACCTGACGTGATAAATCATTTTGCCGGGAAGAACCCAATTGCGGGCAGTGCCCGCATTCCGCTGTGAATCTATCGCAGTTGATGGTGTAATGACATCCGCCCGTGAAGGCATTCATATCGTGCAGGGTCCAGACGACAGGTTTTTGATACAGTCGAAAAAAATCGGCAATGCTGATAAAATCTCCAATCCAGTGCAGATTGACAATATCAGACACCGGCATCTGGTCCGTGATGTACTCTTTGAAGACTGTTCGATCATCGCTAAAGGGTTCCAACCCATGAGGTCTTGATCTCTTATATTTTGAAAAATCCCAAAGAATCTGTCTGAAAAAAAGAAATTGTCTGAGGCGTGTCGTGAGCTTTTCCGGGACCTTATAGTTGAATTGAATAACATGTGAATCATCGCTGTGTTTGTTCAGTACAAACACTTTTGAGTCAAGGCCTTGAGATAATAAACCAGTGTGGAGCCTGAACACCGCTCGGGCAGCGCCACCTTCAATATCATGTGTATTGAAATGAGTTACTTTTATATTTGTCATCATTTAAATCTCAAAAATATAGGCTTTATCAAATTAAAAGAAGACGAGAGGTTTTTTGTGCGATTATTAGCCAACCACAGATAAACCGATGTGTTTATAGGATGGCATGATTTGAACCTTTAGCAGAAAATCATATTTGAGACCAGAGATTCCTCCTGTATATCCGCTCATTTGCCGGTATATTAAGAAGAGGATCAACCATTTGAAGAGGGTTAATTTATGAACTTGTCAAAATATTTGATAAGAAAACTTGCCGAGTTGGGAGTAAAACGCAGGTCTTCTTCAGAGAATATTTATCATTGCTGTGTACAGAAAACTGCGAGTCAATGGGTTAGAGACGTGCTATCGGATGCCCGGATATTCAAAAATTGCGGCCTGAGAACCTTTGACTATAACCGTAATCTTCCAGCTGGCGTCAAGCCATCAATCAGGCTTACGGAAGATCGTGTCGCAATTTCTTTGCCACCCAGAACAATAGTTTCGCCGCTGTATCTCAGCTATGAGGCATTTAAGGCCATACCGAAACCACAGGTTTATAAAGCCTTTTTTGTGTCACGTGACCCACGGGATATTGTGATCTCATGGTATTTTTCCATGAAATTTTCTCATTCAACTGAATTGGGCGCTACTCATACCCATAGAAAAAAGCTCAACTCCCTGGGGATTTCTGAAGGTTTGGTTTATTGCTTGAATGCACAGGCTGAATATGGCGTTTTCGATGCCCTGAACTCATGGATTGATGCTCAAAGTGATGATTCAAAGGTGTTGCTGACAAAGTATGAGGATCTTACTGGTCCGGGTCAAATTTGTGAATTCAAAAAACTCTTATTTCATTTGGATATTGAAATGTCAGAAGCTACTTTGCGTGCTGTGCTGGATGCGCACTCATTCAAAAAAATGAGTGGCGGAAGAAATCAGGGAGAATTCGATCAAAAATCCCACTTCCGGAAAGGAATATCTGGTGATTGGAAGAATTATTTTGATTCCGGCCTCTCCGATTTATTGGATGAACTTTCAGGGAATGTTGTCGAAAAATTGGGTTACGGAAGATGAATGTTTAATGATGGACAGATAGTTATACGTTTGCAAAAAGTAAAGAGCTCATCTTTCCGGGTTGACTCAACATGCTGGATTTTCGGCCATTGTTAAGGATAAAGTGCTGCTTGTTTGGATGAACTCTATGGCAGCACCCATGATTGCATCAAGCATGGCAACAATTACATCTTCTGCAAATTCACCTGAACTG
>JAHJIQ010000047.1 GCA_018823285.1 Pseudomonadota bacterium | reverse complement strand
GAATTTGCAGAAGATGTAATTGTTGCCATGCTTGATGCAATCATGGGTGCTGCCATAGAGTTCATCCAAACAAGCAGCACTTTATCCTTAACAATGGCCGAAAATCCAGCATGTTGAGTCAACCCGGAAAGTTGAGTTATTGAAAATCGGCTTAGCACTCAATCAAGAGATACTCATCGTAGATATTGACCTTCTGCGCCAAACATACCAATCATCACTTTCCCTCACAAATCCGGCCCCAACAAAAAGTTTTCGTGAAGCACAGTTGTCTTGTTTTACATAGGCACGGAGTTCTTGTACATCTTTTATCTGTTTTGTCAAATTCAAAGCATGTCGGCCCAAGCCAAGCTTCTGAAAGGGTTTGGACACCAAAATCGATACTTCAAAAACGGATTTATTGTTCATACTATCTAAACGAATAATTCCCGCCGGAACGCCTTCATACTCGATGATATTTAACCTTCGATTTGGGTCGCACAAAGTATTTCGAAACCACTCTTTGTGTTCCTGTAACATTGGTACATTTGTATTTCTGGCAAAAAGACGCGACCCTACGCCACCTTGCCACATATAGACATTAAACTCATCTGATCCAATGGCATTTCGGACTTGAATTTCCAGAAAATCTTTTTCTGCTCTTTTGCGACATTCACGAGCAGCCATCTCTTCAACCAGCCGCAGTGTTCCAAGACCATCACAAAGCCTAAAAGCCGCCAAGCTCATTTTGTAAAGGATACTCGGGTCCTCCCAGATCGAGGAAATTGCTTCTCCAATCATCGACGGCGTGACAGGTGTTGTCGTTGTGTTTAATAACATTACTGCGCCCGAATTCTGCACTATTTCAGCTATTTTATATTGATTAGTCGCACTCACAAGGGAAATTGTTGGCAATCCAAGTACCGCTCTTTCCCATATTGAACCTCCACATGCACCAATTGCCAAATCAGCATTCAACATCAAGGCACCCATATCAACAACGTCAACACAAAGCTTAACGTCATAATCTAGCCGAACGACAGTTTCTCTAAGTTTTTCCAGTTTAGGTGCGCTAGATGTCAAAGCAACGTTTACTTTCAATTCACTTCTAAAAGGCAATTTGGAAATTGCGTCAAGCACAACACTATTCAGATTTGTGGGATCAGTTCCTCCTAGCGACACCAGAAGGTTTCTTGGAGATTTTATTTTGTTCCGACGGTTTTCAGCCAGGGTCCGGAGGCGATAGATTCGATTGTTTACCAAGGCATACTCTACACCACACAAAACAAGGCATTCTTCGGGCACTAAATTGACATAATCAGTAATACTTCTCTTTGGGGTCTGATCTAAAAGCATTTGTGTGTCATGCCGACGATCTGCAAGATCATCGATTGCCAACACAAGGTCAGCAGAGTTTTTCATTGCTCTTTCCCATCGAGCATCCAAACCGTAATGGTCAACCACTAGCAAGTCTGCCTTCCCCCAACCCGCCAACATTTTTTTGCATTGCTTAACATCGTCGTACCAATTAATTCTTACCCAGCCAATCTCATCGTCAAGCAACTTGTCTTGGGATTTCCCACTACCCTCAATTTGCAAGACAACATAGCCTGAATTCGTCAGCTCCTCTCTTATTGCTGGCGTAACCCAACGACAAAGAAAAAGAATCGGCCCTTCAGTTTGCATACTGTCTGCAACTGCCATACATCGTCTGACATGACCAACTCCAAGAGACGGTGTTGCATCGACCCTAAATACAATCAGTTTTTCCATCTCACATCAGCACATACTCTTTTTGTTGGCCTGAAGGCTGACAATGAGCACTCACTTTTTCCGGTGAATTAATAAATGGATGACTGTCTTCCTTCAGTGGGCGTCGAACCTTATCAACGCCAGAATCTGTGACATGATTACCGATATTATCTTTACGAATCCAAGTGCCATCGTCCCCGCGTGACCAAATCGACGGATCTCGCATCGGTTCGATAATCTTAAAGATCTCTTCATCTGTCATATCTACAGCTTTCAAAAACACATCAGTATCGCTTGGTCGTACATGGTCATACTTCAACACCATGGCAATTCCCTCCTCACGGGTCATCCGACCATGCCGGATTTCCGTAGCAGCGTCGTCTGTAGCCCGACCATAGCCAAATTTCAAAAACTTGAGATAGTCGTGGAGACCATTGGCATGGAGATCATCAAGCTTGTCATAGAGGTTAAAAGTCCTCTCTCGGGTCTGAGCAGTTTCAAAATCAAGTTCTTTGATAATGAATTCTGTTTGTTGCCGAGCGTTCCAGGAAATGAAGTTGGAAAGGTAAATCCCACGCACAGCAACCCTTTCCAAATCTTCTTCACTAGGATAATAGAACGGCGCCAAATCGTAGGTTGTCAAGGGGCTGCCAGCTTCATGCAACAGGTCTTCAGGCTCGAAACCACGCATGGAATGCTCTTGACGTTTTTTCTTTGTGAATTCGACAAAATCATCCTGGTTGTGCATGCCAACAAGCTCACTAAAACCTTCTTCTCCCCAAACAACCAATGGGATGTCATATTTAACTGCGACCTGACTAGGAAACGTCATGATTCCTGCATGATAGTGCCAAGTGATATCTCCAACTTTTTCCAACATGTATCGCGCCAAACGTCTGGCTGAACCTGGAGCTGTTGTATACCGCAGAAGATTGCAATCCATTTTTTCAACAAGGTTTGTCAGATTGCGCAGACCCAGAGGTGTATTAAAAGTATGGTTATACGTAACAAGCAATGGATTCATCTGATATTTGGTCCGTAGAAGCCATACTTGAAAAGTTGAATCCTTTCCACCGGAAACAGGGATGATGCAATCGTATGGATTGCCTTTTTCTCGTTGCTTCATTTTGTACTCTGTAAGTATATCATGCAAAATTTTCTCTCTCGATGTCCAATCTATTTCGGGACGGCTTTCGATCAGCCTACAACCGGAACAAACCCCCTCGTCATCAAAAACAATTCCCGGACGAGCATTAGCCGGATAAACACATCTTTTACAATATTCCATTATTAATTCTCCTAAAGATTACTGTTGTGATGCAAATATGGCTCATAGGCTGGACGTCGAGGCATATTGATCTTGTAAAAAGCGCTATATCGTACCGAAACACCTGCATCTGCCATGAATTCCTTAGCTTTTTTCGTGCTGTGTTCTGTGTAATGAAAAATGTTCCCGGCAGAGACCGCATCGGCATTCCCTTGCTTGATCCCATCCACCAGATCCTGCCAACGTCCCACCCCTCCCATAGCAATCACCGGTACGTTCACCGCCCCTGAAACTTGTCGAACCAGATCAAGATCATAACCACGTTTGTCACCATCAAACTCAACAGAGTTTACCATAAGTTCCCCTGCCCCGAGTTCAGTCGCCTTTCGTGCCCAGGTGAGAAGATCCAAACCGGTCGGCTTTCGCCCGTTATCGATATACACTTCATAGCCGGATTGCATGGCAGGATTTCTCATCCCGTCAATGGACACAACCGCACATTGGCTTCCAAAATTCTCGGCTACTTCCGTAATCAAATTAGGGTTCTGCACGGCTCCGGTATTGATAACAACCTTGTCGGCCCCTGCCCGGGTGTAAATCCTGACTATTTCCAGGTCGACAATTTTTCCGCCAACAGTGAGCGGAACAAAACACCGGCGTGAAAGATTATGGACTATATCGATAAATCGTGAGGTAAAAGAAAGAGAGTTGGATATCTCTAGAACTACGATTTCGTCAACTGTCCACCCATTAAAAAAATCAACCGCGGTAAAAGCACTGCCCACCATATTAGTTCGTTTGAATTTACGAGTTTGTACGACGTTACCGTTGTTAACAAGGAGAGTGGCGATCAGACGATGCTTGGTCATATCCCCTCCACAAAGGTTTCAAGAAGCTTCATACCTGCCAGCTGAGATTTTTCCGGATGAAATTGTGTCGCAAAAATATTTTCATGCTCTATAGCCGCCGTGAACCTGATTCCATGCTCACAAGTAGCAGCAGCGATATTACGAACAGTTTCATTAAAAGGTGCATAATAACTGTGAACAAAATAGAAGGTCGCCGGGGGCAACAATTCTGCAAACAGGCGACTTTTTTTCTGGACAATCTCGACATCGCTCCATCCGATATGAGGGACTTTTGGTTTGCTCTCCCCAGAAGGAAATCGCTCACATCGTCCGGGAAACCAGCATAAACCTTCTCCCCCCCCCTCGGCGCTTCCTTCAAACAGAAACTGCAAGCCAAGACATATTCCTAGAAATGGTCGTCCTTCCTCACGTACCAACTTCATCAGTGCTTCATGGTGTCCTCGATTTTTGAGCCCCTGTATACCGGCATCGAAAGAACCAACTCCCGGCAAAATGATTTTTTCAGCTTCGTGAAGCTGGTCTCCTCTTTCCGCCACAAAAAGATCAACACCGAAACATGTAATCGCATTATAAACGGACATAATATTCGCCAATCCGTAGTCAATAATAGCTATTTTACCCATCAAGATATTCCTCTAACTCAAATTATCTATCTAACAGAAAAAACAGGACGAACCAGGTCGCAACCAAGTCTGTTTTCCAGGGGTATATCATGTTTTTTATCCAGCTCCTCAGCAAGAACCAGTAAAAATTTTTCCCATGCGGAAACAACATGCGTCTCGTCTTCTTCCGTTAAAGCCAGACAGATATTATGACTACTACGAATCAGCACCCCCTGTTTCTGCATTTCCAAAATGAACAACGTCTTCATTGCTTCCTTGCTTGCAAGAGGATGGTCTGAAAACTCAATTATCGTCCACGAGGGATGCCCTTTAAGTTGAATATAGTCTTGCATTTTCACTTCCTGAATCAGATCACGGACTCCATCATTCAAACGTTCGCCTTTCATGCGTAAACGGGCAATTCCATCTTCTCTTTCAAGTTTATCGATAACGGCAAGTGCTGCTGCCAGAGAAAGAGCCTCGCCGCCAAAGGTAAACGAAAAGAAAATATCCTCCATAACACGCATGTATTCCGCTTTCCCAGCAATAACGGAAATTGGCATGCCGTTACCCATTGATTTTCCGAAAGCAGCCAGATCCGGGATTACACCAAATAATTCCTGCGCTCCCCCCATTGCAAAACGAAAACCAGAAATAATTTCATCAAGAACAAAAAGCGCTCCATGTTTATGGGCCAGTTCCCGCACTCCAGGAAGGTAACTTTCAGCTGGCCAATCAACATTCATGGGCTCCATGATAACGGCGGCAAATTGCTTGGGATGAGAGACAAGCAGTCGTTCAAGAGCATCTAGGTCGTTGTATGGGAAGCGATGAGTCAACTTGCATACAGCATCAGGAATCCCTTTATTCCTGACAGTAGTTCCAATATACCAATCCTGCCATCCATGATATCCACAACAGGCAATCCTGTCACGGCCAGTCACTGCACGTGCCAATCGAACTGCTGCAGAGGTTGCATCAGAACCATTTTTACCGAAACGAACCATCTCGGCACATGGAAGTATCTCTGTAAGTTTTTCGGCGAGTTGAATCTCAAGCTCTGTCGCCAAACTGAAGGAGATGCCTCTTGCAAGCTGATCCCGAATTGCTTGGTCGACATCCGGATCCGAATAACCAAGAATAACTGGCAGTAATCCACAAACCATGTCAACATACTCGTTGCCGTCGACATCCCAGACCCGGGCACCTTTGCCTTTTGTTAAAAACTGTGGCGACACGCCCCTAGGAGACTGAAGATAGCTCTTGGAGAAAGTCTGTGTTCCAAGAGGAATACAACGTTCGGCTCTTTTCAAAAGAGCTTCACTTTTTTCATAACGCTTTGATAAGCCTAAGCTCAAACTCATCTATTTTCACCAAAATTGTCAATCTTCATAGTTCTGTGTTTTTCAGAAAAAAGTTTCGCAGCAAGAGCAACTTTCAAGTCAATCAATGCCTCTTTTCCTCCCAACAGGTCCGGGATATCTTTTCCCGAGACAGAAGCAACAAAACTCTCCATCATCTTCCGATAGGGTTCATTCAGATCGACATCATCCAAATCAACCAGAGTCGTAAACTGTGCTGTTGATTCTTTATAAAAACGGACCGTGCATTTTTCAGGTTTTTTCCCTTCACTCTGCCAGATCAAGGTCCCGTGCTCACCAGCAATCACACAACCTCGCATTTTTATCTTTTGCAAATAGTCAAGATGAATTTCACTCTTGGCACCTCCTGTGTGGACCAATACGATAGCGGCATAGTCTTCGACATCGACATCCAGATTGGAAAGCTTGTCTGCATGACACATCGTAGAATCTGCAGGCCCCAAAAGCCATTGCAGATAATCAATTTCATGAATGGCATCGAGTATAACCCCTCCCCCAGTTTCTTTACGGGCACAATAAAGTTGAGAATAGTCAGCTCCTGGGCGCATCGAAGGGAGCCAGTTACCGTATTGTGCACGGGCAAAATAGACATGACCAACGTCCGCAAGGTGGTCCCTAATGGCAGATACTCCGGGATGAAATCGCATGTTACATACTACATGCACTCGTCGATCCTGTTTTTTTGCGAGAGTAAGGAGGTTTTCAACACCATCGAGAGAGTTCGATATGGGCTTTTCTATCAACACGTGTGATCCGGCATTTATTGCAGCCGAAGAAACTTCGAGATGATTATGGTGCGGGGTCGCCACAACAACAGCGTCCGGATGATTAGAAAGAGCATCTTCAAGAGTTTTGAACCCTCTAATACCCAAATCATTTGAAGCCTTTCCCAGTGTGTTTGAGTCAATATCCGTTAGGGAAACATCGGCGAAGTTTCGGGCGTTGACAGCATGTCTACGACCTATTGAACCACATCCTACTACCAGGATCTTCATCTTATTCCTTTTGATGCATAATATAATGCCAGTTCCAAATCAGCTAGTGTATCGATATCTACAGACTTATCCCATGACATCTCAACTCCTTTAAGTGTTGTCCCGTAGAAAGTTTTCTCCTGCAAAAATGCCTTGGCAAGTGTAGCATATGTACTACCATTATCTACTACCAGCGAGGGGATATCCTGGCTACGTTTCGCTACCAGGTCTGGCCACATCGGAACAAGAAACCCTTTCTTGTCCCGTGTAAGAGCCTGTTGTGGCGGAAAATGATAACGACTCACGGCCATTGCAAATTCACACTCTCCCGGAACAATGAGTTCTACTACTTTCCTTATATCTTCACTCCCCCTTAAAGGCGCAGTTGCGTAAAGGCAGGTCATTACATTCCATAATCTTCCGGAAACACGTTCGTTTTCCAACAGATCAAGGCAAACCTCAACAACAGAAGCTTCATCAGTTGCCAAATGAGGAGGTCGCACAGAGATCTCTGCGCCAGCTGCTTCTGAAATTGACAGAATTTCATCATCATCAGAAGAAACAACAACCTTTCCAAAAAGATCAGATTCAAGAGCTGATTCAACGGTGTAGACGAACATTGGTCGGCCCATAAAATCAATCACATTTTTTTTTGGCAAACGCTTTGATCCACCACGAGCTGGGATGAAAGCTATATTTGACTCTGATTGTTTTTTCATATGTTCTCAGCGAGAGAATTATTTGCCCAAAAGGCATAACACCATCTGTCAACCCATTGATCGCCTGTCCAATAATGATCTGACAACACTGCTTCGCGTTTAAATCCAGCTTTCTCAAATGCCTTGGCAGAACCGAGATTGTTGGAATAACAGCCGGCGGTAAGTTTGTTTAACTGCAGGTCATGCAATCCGAAATTCCTGATCAGCGTTATTGCCTCGGTACCGAAACCCTTTCCCCAGCAACTTTTCTCCCCGATGACCAAAGAGATCTCACCACGTTTATGGATCGGATTCACTTCCAACTTTATATTGCCGATGTGAAATTGATTACCATTTAAAAAAATGGCGAAAAAATAGACATCAGGCATCGAAGCCATTCTCATTATGTATTTACAAATGGTTTCGTAATTCTGGACTGAATGGCGGGTTTCTAAAAACTTGTTAACGTCCTGATCATTTAACCAGCTGACGTATGACTTGCTAACATGTCTAGTCGTCAAAGACACCAACTGCATGCCAGACCCGGAAATATGTAAAAACTCATTATTCGTCATGCCAGGCAAACCGGTATTCCTCGGTCATATAAATAACTGTGTGCTTTAATAGGGCTCTGGTCCGTGAAATGAAAAATACTTGCGGCTGACACTGCAGATGCTTTACCTATTTTGACTCCGTCCAGAAAATCCTGCAAGGTGCCAACTCCCCCCAATGCCATAACCGGTATTCTGGAAACCCTAGTAATTTGTTCCAATAACTCCAAATCATATCCGTTCATCATGCCATCACGGTCCACAAAATGCAGTAATATCTCACCTGCTCCACGCTCCGCCATTTCACCTGCCCAAGTAACCGGATCCCTATTTGACAACCTAGTACCACAATGAGATGAAACAAGGTACCTACCATCATGATCAAGTTTAGCATCGATACAGACTACAATATTCGCGCAACCAAATGTCTCAGCTAGCTCATTAACAAATTCCGGTCGAACAACGGCTTCAGTAGAAATGCTGATCCGATCTGCTCCAACAGAAAAAGTTCTTCGAGCATCTTCGACGCTTCTGATACCCCCGCCGACTGTTATCGGAATAAAACATTGTTTCGCACTCTGTGAAACAAGGCTGTATAGTTGGCCTCTACCTTCAACCGTTGCGGAAATATCCAGGAACAGCAATTCATCTGCTCCCTGAGCATCATAAACACGAACAGTCAGATTAGGGTCGCCTGTATCACGATAAAACTGGAATTTTTTTGTCTTTATCATCCGTCCATCTTTTAACAAGAGGACAGGAACCACACGGATTTTGAGCATTCCTCTTCCCGTAGAAAATTGGAAAATAGATCCAGTCCCGCCTGACGACTCTTCTCAGGATGAAACTGGACTCCAAAAATGTTTTCATGATGAACGGCGGCAACAAACTTTTCTCCATATGTACAATATGCTGAAACATATTTTTCAGGACAATCCAAAACAAAGCTATGGACAAAATAATAATCCTGGCCTGACAAAACACCGTTAAAAAGAGTTTTATGTTCTGAAATTTCCAAATCATGCCACCCTAGATGTGGCAGAGGCAGCCCATTACTTTCAAGCCGACGCGCCTTCCCTTCAATAAACCCTAAGCCCTCACACTCACCAGATTCTTCTCCTGTTTCTACCAGCAGTTGCATACCGAGGCAAATCCCAAGAAATGGTTTTTTGATTTCCTGAACCTGTTTTCGAAGCGGCTCAATTAGCCCCATTTCACGGAGATTATGCATTCCAACACGGAAATTACCAACACCCGGCAACACGATATGTGAAGAATCTTCCAAGTCCGCCGCCCGATCAGACACCAACACCTTCCGACCACAAGACACTTTCTCCAGTGCTTTGGTGACAGATAATAAATTTCCCAGACCGGTATCTAATACAGTTATCATAAAACCCTACCCTGATAAACTTTCAAGCCGATTGCCTATCAATGCCTAAAAGGTTTCGCCATAGATGTTGATCACCTAATGGCTCAGCAGGTAATTTTTTGGTCGGGTCATGTTTATAAGGTACAACCTCATGGGACATTGCTATTTCCATGAACTCGTTTTCATTAATACCGGTCAGTTCAAGAAAAAGATCAAGACTTGCAGGTCTCTTTCCGTCAAATTCGTCTATAAGTTCCATTGCCTCTTCACGATTTTTTCGTCCTTCCCGAATATCAATCGAAACCAGATGGGTGGTGCGCCCGAAACCACGTTTGATATATTTGAGGTAATCACGAATTCCCGTAAACATGCACTCAACTTTTTCCCAGCCATATTCTTCGGGGATTCCTTCAACTGTATTCCACTTCCAACCGAGTTCATCGCGAATGACCCCCCCCATCTTCCGAGGATCCCAGGGGATGAAGCTCCCGAGATGGACAGATACGATTCCGAGTTTCTGGATTTCCTCAAGTTTCGGGTACCGAAACATCTCGAGATCCCTGAGTTCAACCCATTCGGGGAGCATGCCAACCATATCTTCTGCAGTAATCCCTAGATTTACAAACCTGTTAAATTGTCTTTCATTAACTTCCTGAATTTCCTCGTAACTATACCCATAGCTTCCATACTCAGCGTCAGGTTGTCCCCAAAAAATCAAAGGAATCTTTTTTTCAACAGCCATTCTCATTGAACCAGCATATACTCCACAATGACAATGCCAGCAGAAATCCCCCTTACGCCGGAGAGATTCAAGCATCAGTTCGCGCACAATCTTCCAACTCGCTTTGAAACTGACAAAATCACAATGTAGCTTCTTCAAAGTCCGTTCACGATTTTCCAGATGTTGGGGACGATAAAAACCATGATCAAAGGAAATAACAAGCGGCTTGAGTTTTAGCTGAGTTACCAGGTACCAGAGAGTGTATGTGCTGTCCTTTCCTCCGGAAAATGGCACAATGCAGTCATAACCATGCTTCCCTCTAAAGCGTTCACATAGTTTCAACAGCCACTCTTTACGCTGATCCCAATCAATTTTTTCTTTTTTGACTTTTATCTGGTTGCAGACGGTACACACACCATTTTCATCAAAACGTATACTGTCCTGTGTCTCGGGAAGACAGCAATTGGAACATCGCTTCATAAAAACTCTCCTTTAAATGTTCAATCGATATCATCAAGGCCAACAAACGAACCAGCCTTTATTTCTTTTTTCAACCTTCTCCCCAAAATCAGATGACTCATTTCCGGCCTGATCCCAAAACCAGGCCGGGCAAAATCAATACACTCTTCAGTTATCACATCACCTGGATTGAGATCATGCGATACGATCATGCTCCTCCGAACTGCTGAAGCTTTTTTTCTCTCCTCATCAGACATGATTCTCCGCGGATGGCCAAGAGCGACCTCCAAATCCCTTATATGAGATACAAATTGCTGCATCTCCTTGGGTTCAATTGAAAAAAGATGCTCAACGCTAGGAGTGGAACGATCTAAGGTAATTGTCTTTTCTACAAGGTTTGCTCCTAAAGCGACAGCAGCAATGTCCATTTCCCATCCAGGAGTATGGTCAGAAAAAGCCACCGGACAGTCAAACATGGTTTTTAATGTGAGAATCATTCGAAGGTTGATGCTTTCAAGCCTTGCAGGATAACCGGAAGGACAGTTGTGGACGATAAGCTTATCATTACCGGCGGCTAATGCCACATCAACAGCACGCTCAACATCTCCCAAAGTGGCATTCCCGGTATCAAATTGCAGGCTGACATTTTTCCTGGCGCAATAATCAATAAACTGAAGATAATCAACATCACCTGAACAGATTTTAATGGACTCACAACCAAGTTCTGCCAGAAATTCAACCTCATCCTTAAATGTAGCAGTGGAAAAAAACACTATACCCAAACTGTCACAGTAGGCTTTGACATCGGCCCACTGTTCACGAGTGAGTGTTCGCCGGGAGAGGATATCGTAAAGAGGTTCCGTAACTGTTCGCATTGCTTCCCCGCCTCTTTCCTCAAGAATCTGGTAGGAAAAAAGCTGTTTCCTGTCAGGCACTAAGCGAACAGGGTCAACCAACTGAAATTTTACAGCATCAGCACCAGCTTTTGCGGCCTCTTCGACTAGTTTTTTTGCCGTATCTATTCCATCATGGGTCGGTCCGGCCTCAAAAACGATAAAAACCGGAAATCCTTCTCCAATCTGTTTTTCCCCTAATCGTATATGCTTTGAAGGTTGCATCATAGGTTCTGGCTCATTTTTTTATGATTGTTTCAAATAATTGCTTCACGGTAAAAAGAACAAAATCAAGTTGTTGACGATTCATCGAAGAGTAGATAGGCAAACTTATTGCTTCCATGTAGTATCGTTCCGCCTCAGGACAATAACCGGCAGTAAAACCCAAACTCTTATAATATGGTTGCCGATAAACCGGAATATAATGCAAATTTACGCCAATACCTGCAGAATGCAATGCGTCAAAAACTTCTTGTTGGCTCTTTACAATTTCAGCCAACTGAAGTCTGACCACATACAAGTGCATCGAAGAAAAGCTGTCAGGCAGGCATGCCGGAATCATCAGGGGCAACTCTGCAAATAATTCATTATAACATTTAGCGATGTCATGTCTTTTCAAAACAAACTCATCCAAGCGTTGCAATTGGCTCATACCAAGAGCCGCCTGTATATCTGTCATCCGGTAATTAAAACCCAATACGATCTGCTGGTAGTACCATGGGCCATCAGGAAAATGCGTCATTTCCGAAGGATCACGGGTAATCCCATGACTTCGCAACAACTGCATCCGCCTAGCAAGATCATCGTTGTTGCAGAGCAACATCCCTCCCTCACCCGTAGTAATGATCTTTACCGGATGAAAACTAAATACCGTAATATCGCTGTAGCAGCAGCTCCCAATGGGCTCATCACGATAACGCCCACCAATGGCATGTGATGCATCCTCAACAATATTGAACCCGTAGCGTTTACCTAGTGAGGCTATCGCCTCCATTTCACACGACTGGCCACAAAAATGCACCGGAATAACTACTTTCGGTAAACGACCAGTTACTTCAGCCTCCTCCAACTTTTTCGACAAACATTCGACGCTCATATTATTAGTATGCGGGTTAATATCAACAAAATCGACATCCGCCCCACAATACAAGGCGCAGTTTGCGGTTGCTACAAAAGTGATAGGAGTAGTCCAGACAGAATCCCCTCTTCCGACCCCTAATGCGAGACATGCAATATGTAGAGCACTTGTGGCGCTATTCACCGCAACGGCATGCCGAGAGCCGCAATATGCTGCCACAGCTTTTTCAAATACTGGGATAACCGGTCCTTGAGTGAGGAAGTCTGAGCGTAGAACCTCAACGACATTTTGGATGTCGGTTTCAGAGATATCTTGGTGACCGTAAGGGATCAATCTATTCCTGCAAGATGGTTAACTTCCTGAATCTCAACTTCGCTTAAAAAATGTTCGTTTTTCCCCGAGTTATACTCAAACCCTTGTTCCACCGGCTGACCTTCTTCTCCAAGTTTATTTGGTGAATAGTTATTATTGTGATCTGTGAATGTAATTGATGGACGTAATACGAAGTGATCACTAAATTCCAGGGTAAGATGAGAATCGTCTGATGGGCACATCACCTCGTGTATCTTCTCCCCTGGTCGAATACCAATAATCCTGATTGGAATATCAGGGGCCATAGCCTTGGCTAGATCAATAATGCGCACTGACGGGATCTTCGGGACAAAAATCTCCCCTCCCCGCATACGGGAAAAATTTTTCAATACAAAATCAACACCTTGCTGAAGTGTAATCCAGAAACGGGTCATACGCTCATCTGTGATTGGTAGAGAAGAGGCTTTCTCGCCAACGAGTTTTCGAAAAAATGGCACAACAGAACCACGAGACCCAACAACATTACCATAGCGTACAACGGCAAAACGTGTACGATGTCCACCTGCAATATTATTGGCAGCTACGAAAAGCTTGTCAGAGGCAAGTTTTGTCGCACCATATAAATTGATGGGATTGGCTGCCTTATCAGTCGAAAGCGCTATTACTTTGTTGACTTCAGTTGTAAGAGCTGCCTGAATAACATTCTCAGCACCATGAATGTTGGTCTTAATACATTCCATGGGGTTGTATTCTGCAGCAGGCACCTGCTTAAGTGCAGCGGCATGGATAACAAAATCAACCCCCTGCATTGCCTGCACAAGCCTTTCTTTATCTCGAACATCACCAATAAAATACCGCATGCAGTCCTTATTAAAGTCCTGCTCCATTTCAAATTGCTTAAGTTCGTCGCGAGAATATATGATCAGTTTTTTAGGTTGATATTGGCTAAGAATCGTGCGTGTGTATTGTTTACCAAAGGATCCTGTGCCACCAGTTATAAGAATAGATTTATCGTTAAACATAGGCCTCAATCAATAAATTGTTTTGGGATTTCAAATCTAAATACTCTTCAGTATTCAATTATTATTTCCGATTTCTGCCATTTCTTTAAAACTAGCACTACTTTTTAGCAACTGTTCATAAGTTCCTTGGGACACAACACGCCCTTTATCCATTTCAAAAATAATCTGGCAACGACAAACCGTAGAAAGTCGATGAGCTACTATTAATATAGTCAAGTCACTATCCAAATCTTTAATAGCATCCATTACCATCCGTTCAGTCATATTATCGAGGGCACTTGTAGCTTCATCAAAAACAAGAATTTTTGCCTGACCATAAAGAGCTCTAGCAATACCGATCCTTTGACGCTGTCCTCCAGAAAGACGAACCCCTCTCTCACCAACCATGGTTTCATAACCATCAGGAGTATTTTCAATAAAATCTTTAATCTGTGCATGCCTGGCTGCCAGCTTAACCCTATCCATATCTATATTTTCTGGATTTTCACCAAAAGCAATATTTTCTGCCAGAGTCGTATCGGCCAGATAAATACTCTGTGGAACATGAGAGATAATGCGTTGCCACGAACGATGCGTACTGGTTGTTAAAGGAGTCCCGTCAACCAGAATATTACCTGTAGTCGGTTGGAGTAACCCCATAAGCAAATCCAATGTGGTACTTTTGCCACTACCAGTTCCGCCAACGAAACCGACTCGGGCCCCATAAGGGATAACCAAATCGAGATCTTTAAGAACCCAAGGCCCGTCATGACGATAGTGAAAATCCACGGATTCAAAACGGATCTCTCGCCGAAAATTAAGAGGAAGAGGATGAGACAACAAAAGTTCTTCCGGAAAAGGCTGGTCTAGCAGCATTAAAACATCAATCAAAGAAGCTTTATTGCCAGTAATATTTGCCCAGCCACCATAAATTTGTTGCAGTGCTGGCAGCAGACGTTGCGCTCCAAAAACCAACCCTCCCAAAGTAGGTAATATTGTATGCATCTCATTAGTTTTCCTAGCAAGTCCATAAGCCAGAAAAGCAATCAATACCATTCCTAAAGCTTCTATAGCATAACGAGGGCTCATGCTGAAAAATCGATTGTTCCCCTGGGCGGTCCGCATAGGCAGGTCGGCTCGTCCATAAAGCTTGCAATACTTTGACTGATGACCCCCCAGTAAAATATCACGAATTCCGCCAAGCCCTTCCTGCATTGCCTTCAATCGCATGACCTGTTCTCTGGCAACTCTCTTGCTGTTATGAAGCAAACGTCCACGTATCAACCAAGTGATTAATCCATAAATACTTCCAAAACCAAGAAAAGCCAAAGTTGCACCAAAAGGATCGACAATCTCCATAGTAAAAACAAGGCATGAGGCGACAAATAATGAACTAAACATGCTTAACATTTGAAACAGAATTTCTGTTGCAGTAGTCACCTTGTCAACACCGCTGATCACTTCGCTGCTGTTGCGTGCTAAATGCACATGGTAGGGCTGATATAGTGTTCGGCGATAGACTTCAGCACTCAAGTCATGACCTACTGCAAAAGCAAATCTGGTATTAACCCACAATTGCAAAAGGCGAACACTACCGGCCAAAAATGCTGCAGTTGCAAAAATCACAGTAAAAACAAGTACTAACTGTTCAGGCGTCACTATTCCAAATCTTAGAGCGAAATCTTTGGCAACAGGATACTTCAAAACACGATCTGGTGATGTAAGAACACTAAGAAAAGGAAAAACAGCACTAAGACTGATCATCTCTGAGATTGCAGCGGCAAACATCAGAATTACCAAAACTATAAATTGGTATTTCCGACGCCTGTTGAAATGCCCCCACAGTTTAAAAACAAGCCATGGAAGACTTGATTTGTCAGGTGTACCCTGAAAAACACCTTTACATACTTTCAAAACAGCCTCAGCCCTTTTTCAACAAAATATTCAATAAAGATCCCCGGGACATGCTCTTTTGCTAAAAGCATAATTTTTGGTTCATTCGTAAAAAAGTTGAAAATCAACCAATGCCAGTAACTGCATGAACAAGAAAAAGCATCGGATTTAACCATCTTTGTTAAGGTTTTGTTTCCAGACAGAACCATGACAGAGAGGAGAAATCCGATGCACCTCAAAACTATCACGGAACTGCTTGCTTTGCCAAACTTTCAGGTTGCCAGTGTGCTTGAGCAGAACGAAACCAGCATTCACCTTTATGTCGATCTGGTGGAGCCGGTGGCGCCGGTCTGTTCCGCCTGTGGGGTCGTCCACCACGCTCCCGTCCACAGCACTGGCTGGATTATGGTGGAGGACATGCCCATAGCCGGCAAGCGAACTTTTCTTTATATTCCCAAACGCAAAGCCCGCTGCCCGATTGACGGCAAAATCAGGGTTGAGCAATTTGGCGTGTTACGCGGCCGCTTTACGAGGCGCTTTGCCGAGCAGGTCTATCGTCTGACTTCCATCACCACTAACGCCGAGGCAGGTTGGTTTCTCAAGCTCGACGACGAAACCGTCTACCGCATTGACCGCGGCATACTTGAGGAGCTTGCCCTGGAGAAGCTCTCCCCGGTACCGGCGCCCTCCATCATGAGCGTTGACGAAGTGGCCTGGCAAAAGTGGCACAAGTACGTGACCAATGTAGTCGACATTGAGCGGCGCAAGGTCATCTGGAATCATGACGGTCGCGGCAAAAGCACTCTGGATGCCTTCTTCTCGGCCTTGGGCCAGGAGAAATCGTCGAAGATTGACGCCGTCGCCTGTGACGGTGCCCGTGGCTTTCTATCGTCAATCAAGCACCATGCGAAAAATGCCCTGACCGTTCTCGACCACTTCCATGTCAAAAGCTATCTCAACGACGCCATGGACACGGTCCGCAAAGAGGAACTCCGCAAGGCCAGGCACGACAAAGCTACTGATCTGGCCGATCTGCTTCACTGCCGCAAAAAGTTCATCCTGATGCAAGGAAACTCATCAAAACGACAGCGTGATGTTCTGGAGCAATTGGCCAAGCTGAACGACACAGTCTATCGAGCCATGCTGCTCAAGGAACAGTTCCTCGAAATCTACCGATCCGACTCGCGCAAAACCGCCCAAGCTGGACTCAGGCAATGGATCGGAGCGGCATTCGCATCCAAAATCCCGGCCTTTATGGAGCTGGCACAGAAATTCTTCCGCAAGCGGCATTTCATCCTGAACTTCTTCAGGATGCGGATCACCTCGGCCATCTCCGAGGGAATCAACAACAAGATCAAACGGTTAAAGAGGATGGCCTACGGCTACAAAGACGTTGCCTATTTCCTCCTCAAAATCCATCAACACTGTGGATTACTTAATCCACGGCTTTCAACTTAAAAGCGAATGAACCTAATTTTTCGCTCTTCGAAAGCGGGTATTCAATTGTGTTTATCTGGCATAAACGCAGCAATCAGCGGGGAATTAAACCCAGTGAGAGAGATTAAAATCTGAGTCCAAATATAATATGTTCAGGAGTCAACCAACCGATGGTCCCCATATTTTTCAAGAGTTTATATCAGACTTTCATTAATTCCACGGGACATCACCTTTAGCAGGTTGTTAAATTCCACTACAGAAAGCTCATAAACAATTTTCAAATTTATTTGCTTTAAAATTCAGCTTCACGATGAAAAGTCATCGTTTTTATCGCATTCACAGCAAAGCATGAAATAATGCCGGAAAGCAACCCTGCAAATATTCCCAAAAATATAATTAAAAGGCGGTTTGGACGGAAAGGTTCCGATGGTACCTTCACAGTTCGACCAATCTGAAATGGTTGAATCGAGATACTACCTACATTTAACGATGAAAGGCGATTTATATCGTTTTGAAAATCGTGGAGTCCTTTAATTGGCCACTTATCTTCGTCCCAGTTCTCCAGGACCTCGATTTCTGCTGTGAGAGCCGTTATACCACGGAGGTATAATGGGGCATCAGCCGGATTGATGACCATATCTGTAATCCCAATTCTTCTGGCAATTTCCAGTGCTTCCCGAAGAACAATTACCCTGTCCTGACGGTCCATTTTTGCTCGTATTCTCAAAATATCAATAACGTCTTCCAGTTCATTGATTTTCGCTACAAACCTTGCCTTCGTTCCTTCAATAAGTTGAGTTGCAGTGATATCGGAAATATAGGATAAATATTCATTCATATCTTCAGTGAGCTTTCCCCGCTCATTGCCTTCCAAAGCGACGATAACACCTTCTGCCGGATTATTTTCTACGCGTAAAGAGATGTCAAACTTCCCGAAAAAACTCGGATTATTTTTAATAAATTCGTCTTGTACCGCGAAACTATTAAGGTTCAGAACGGTCTGTTTGAAAATATTATCGGCCGTCAAAGCACACAATAACAGTTCCCCCCCTCCCGGTAATTTCTGATAATTTGAGATTGGGGAAACATTCGCTTCAACCCTGTTATTATCAACAGGCATATCGCACAATAACTGGTTAAATCCAACCATAATCTGAGGCGCTGGGGGAGGCAAAAGAATTGCGTCAACCCTGTATGATGGAGGAGACAGATATGCATAACTGACTACACCAGACACAAAAACCAAAGTGACTCCGAACAACCATTTCCAATGACGAAAAATTATCAGAGAAATCTCAATAAGATTAATTTCATCTTCTGCGCGCTGACTTGGTTCTTCTTTGTTTGGGTGCTGAGCTTCTTTAAATTGTGATCCTTGAATCATATATTGTCACTCCATCAAATTGATTGACCGGTGAAAACACTCGAAAAACATAATCATAAAACCGATGAACCTGGCATATAAAATTATATGAGTGATTATTTGTATCGGACAATATGACATCAGTTGAATTGACATATTGACCTAACACGTTCACAATACTTTTGATAGCGAAACATGTGGTCCAAGCTATCTCCCCACCGACGAATATTTAAACCCAAGGCTACGCATCTTTCCTGGTTCATAAACATTCCTCAGATCAACAAAGATCGGGGATTTCATGAGGCTTTTTATCCGACCAAGATCAAGGGCCCGAAACTGGTTCCATTCAGTCATAAGTACCACCGCATCAGCTTTTTTACAAACATCATAGGCATTTTTCGCATAGTGAAATTCAGGAAATAACCTGCTGGCCTCTTTCATCCCTTGTGGATCAAAAGCGATGATTCTGGCTCCCTTCTCAACGAGTGCGGACATGATTGTCAATGCCGGAGATTCACGTAAATCATCAGTCTCAGGTTTAAATGTCAAGCCAAGCACGCCTATTGTCTTCCCCGCAACATCACCGCCAAGAGCATCCTTGATCTTTTTAACCATCCTGGCTTTCTGTGCAGAATTAATTTCGATAGCTGCTTCAACCAATCTGGCCGTCTCACCAAATTCTTGCGCCGTTCTCAACAACGCTTTAGTATCTTTCGGAAAGCATGACCCTCCATACCCTGGTCCGGGATGCAGGAATTTACTACCAATTCTTCCATCCAGCCCAACGCCTTTGGCGAGGTCTTTAACATCTGCTCCAACAGATTCACAAATATTGGCCATTTCATTGATAAAACTGATCTTGATTGCAAGAAAAGCATTGGCTGCATATTTAACAAGTTCAGCAGTTTCCGGTGTTGTTATAACAAAAGGGGTAGATATTAAATATAAGGGGTTATAAATTTCTTTTAGGATATTTGTCGCTCGATCCGAATCCGATCCGATTACTACTCTGTCTGGACGCATAAAATCATTAATTGCGGCACCTTCCCTTAAAAATTCCGGATTGGAAACCACATCAAAATCTGCTTCGGGATTCACTTCCCTGATGAGCCTTGCAACTTGGCGTGCAGTACCCACAGGGACCGTGCTTTTGTCAATTACAACCGTGTAAGATTTGATATGTATAGCAATGTCTTTTGCAGCTTGATAGATATAAGTCAGATCGGCGTAACCATCTCCCCGACGATGGGAAGGGGTTCCTACTGCGATAAAGACTGCATCAACCTGCTCCATGGATTTTTTCAAGTCGGCGGTAAAAATCAGCCGTCGGTCGCTAATATTTTTTGCGACAAGAGAATCAAGACCTGGTTCATAAATCGGAATTTCCTTTTTGTTAAGACATTCAATCCTTCGTTTGTCAAGGTCCAGACAACAGACCTGATGACCGAACTCGGAAAGGCATGCACCAGTCACGAGACCGACATACCCCGCACCAATTATAGTGATATTCATGCACCAATCTCTTTAAATTTTATAGTATTCTCGATACCAATCGACAAAGTTTCTTATCCCCATCTTAATGGGAGTACTGGGTTTGAAACCAACATCACGCACAAGATCATCAATATTTGCATAAGTGGCCGGCACATCCCCAGGTTGCATGGGAAGATAATTTTTCTTCGCCTTTTTCCCAAGAGCATCTTCAAGAATCTCTATAAAATGCATCAGGGATTCCTTTTTATTATTACCGATATTGTAGATTCTGTAAGGATTAAAACTTGAACATGGGTCTGGATTGTCGCCATTCCATTCTGGATTGGCGCTCGGCTTTTTATGAATCACGCGACACACCCCCTCCACGATATCATCAATATACGTAAAATCACGCCCCATCATACCGTTATTAAATATATTGATTGGCTCATTGTTCAAAATAGCCTTTGTAAAAAGGAAATAAGCCATGTCAGGTCTCCCCCACGGACCATATACCGTAAAAAATCTGAGCCCGGTACACTTCACCCCAAACAAATGGCTGTATGTATGAGCCATGAGCTCATTCGCCTTCTTTGATGCTGCATACAACGATAACGGGTGATCGACGTTATCATGTACAGAAAAAGGCATTTTGGTGTTAGCCCCATAGACCGAACTTGAGGAAGCAAACACCAAATGGTCTACACCGGAATGCCTGCATCCTTCGAGAACATTTACGAAACCGACCAGATTTGTGTCAACATAAGAATGCGGGTTCTCAAGAGAGTAACGAACACCGGCCTGAGCAGCCAGATTCACCACCGCATTGAAGCGGTGTTCCTGAAAAAGCGAAGCCATCGCCCTTCTGTCGGCAAGATCAATATCAACATGAGTAAAATTATTATCAGGCGAGAGCTGCCGAAGACGATCTTTTTTCAAATCCGGGTCATAATAATCATTAAGGTTGTCCAACCCGACAACACTTTTTCCGGAGGCAAGGAGCCTTTTTGAAAGATGAAAACCGATAAATCCTGCAGCACCAGTTACTAATACTTTTTCAATATTCATTTTTACAGCCAGATAGTGTCGGGGTTAATTTCGAACAATCAAGACAAAATTTTTCAAGAGCAACACAACATACTAAAAACATGGGAGGTTTGCTATTTATTAAAGCCTTTATTTTAAATTACAATGAATTTTCAACAGTGAATTTTTATGGCAGCATGTTAAACTATAAATGCAACACTTTTATTCTTGATCCTCCATACTCTTGGTTCTTAAGGAAGATAATGGCAACTGTTCTGATCGTTGATGACGAACTGAGTATGAGAGAGTTTCTTACCATTCTTCTCGAAAAGGATGGTTTTGAAACCTTTTCAGCCGAAAATGGCATGGCTGCCCTTGATATCATCAGACGAGCGGATGTTGATCTGGTAATTACCGATATTCGTATGCCGGGCATGGGTGGCCTGGAGTTACTGGCTGAAATAAAAAAAACAGAGTCTTCCCTGCCGGTGATCATGATCACCGCCTATGCTTCCCCGGAAGACGCGGTGATGGCAATGAAGAACGGCGCCTTCGACTACATCACAAAACCGTTCAAAGTCGACGAGATAAAGAATATTATTTCAACGGCTCTTTCCAGCAGTTCGGTCGTTAAAGCCCTTACCCACAAGCCGCTGACCGAATTCGAAGGGATCATCGGCAAAAGCCAGGAAATGCGGAAGATCTACGACATGATCCAGCGGGTCGCTCCGACCCATGCCAACATTATGATTTATGGCGAATCGGGGACCGGCAAGGAACTTGTCGCGCAAGCTATTCACAATCTCAGCAATGTTTCAGAAAACCCTTTTGTTCCGATTACCTGCAGCGCCATTCCAGAATCCATCATCGAGAGCGAGCTTTTCGGTCACGTCAAGGGATCATTCACCGGAGCAATTACAAATAAAATGGGTCTTTTTGAACAGGCCAATCACGGCAGCGCATTTCTCGATGAAATTGGCGAACTGACCCCCTTCATCCAGACCAAACTTTTGCGGGTCTTGCAGGAACGAGAATTTAAAAGGGTTGGCGGAGCCGATACGGTCAAGATCAATGTCAGGATAATCTCCGCTACCAACCGGGACCTCGAAGAAGAAGTGCTGGCGTCTCGCTTCCGGGAAGACCTTTTTTATCGCCTGGCCGTTGTGCCCATCAGAATCCCCCCCCTCCGGGAAAGAAGGGAAGACATTCCTTTGCTGGTCGACCATTTCCTGGAGAAATACTCCCGGATCTTCAACAAAGAAGTCAAGGCGCTCTCGTCATATGTCATGGAAGTTCTGATGAATTATGATTATCGAGGTAATGTTCGGGAACTTGAAAACATTATCGAAAGAGGAGTCGCTCTTGAAAGCTCCAACATCATCCTTCCCGAAAGCCTCACCCTGTCCCTGTATGGAAAGGAAAAAGTCGGGGCGCCGCCGCCAATTCCCGATCCCATCGACATGGACAATGTTTATGAGTCCGGCCTGGAAAAGGTCATGGAGCAGACTGAAAAAAGCTTCATCGAAGATGCCCTCAGGCGGGCAAACAACTCCAAAATGCGGGCGGCCGATCTGCTCAAGATAAGCTTTCGTTCACTGCGCTACAAGATCCAGAAGTACAAACTTTAATCCCCTCCAGGCTTGAATCATGCTTGATGGCAATGGTCATATATTCTTCTCCAGGAATATCGCCACTCCCCCGAAGGATCTGCTGAAAAACCACATCCAGTGGCTTCTGTTCCTGCGAGTTCTGATCCTGACGATCCTCCTTGGCATCAGTGTGTTGCTGCAGACCAAAACCCATGACCTTATCATTCCTTCAATCAACGTTATTGCTCTTTTTATTGCAGGTGTTTATCTGTACACCATTCTCTCTGCTCTTATCCTCAAAGGGATCAACAACTATCGCGGCTTTGCCTTGCTGCAACTCGTTTCCGATGCCCTTCTCTTAAGTTGTATCGTTTTTGCCACCGGTGGCAGCCAGTCGATATTCACCCTGCTGTATCTTTTCCCGATCCTTGCCGGCGGCTATCTCCTTCTGCGGCTGGGCGGCCTTCTGATGGCGGCGGTCTGCACCATCAATTACGGATTCATAATCCTCGTCGAGCTTCTCTACCAGCCCTGGCTGTGGACCGGTATTGATAATCCGGTGGAAAACATTATCGTTGCCATGCACTTCTTTGCGGTGCACGGCATTGTATTCTTTCTGATCAGCGGTCTGAGCATCGTTATTTTCGAACGGATGTGGAAAACGGAAAAGGCCCTCACCGAATCCACGTTGAACTACGACCGCCTTGAAATTCTCTACCGGCAGGTCTTTGATGATATTACCACCGGGATTATCACGACCGATGAGGAGGACAGGATAACCTCATTCAACAACGCCTCGGAGATCATCTCCGGGTTTAGAAGAGAGGAGGTACTGAACAAAGCCATTTCCGACCTGCTCCCCGACCTCAAACATGAAATAGAAAGCAGCCTCAGGCAGGTCACGGAACTAACCAAGAAAGACTCAACCCGGATCCCCATCGGCTACTCCTGGTCAAAACTCAAAATCCCCGGTGGACAAGGGAATGGTCGTGTCTACACCATGCAGGATCTGAGCCGGATCCGGGACATGGAGAAACAGGTCAAACAGGCAGAAAAAATGGCAACGATCGGTGAGATGGCCGCAGGCATTGCCCATGAATTCCGAAATCCGCTGGCCGCCATCTCCGGCGCCACTCAGGTTTTGCAGCAGGAAACAGCTCAGGAGCTTTCCAGCCACAAGCTGCTGGATATCGTGATTCGGGAAAGCGACCGACTCGAAAAGACCATTGATGAGTTCCTGCAGTTTTCCAAACCTGCCGAACCCATCATGAACTGGTTTTCCATCCGTAACCTGATCAACGAAACCGTCCAACTCCTCCAGCAGGGAGCAAGATGGAAATCACGTTCATGCCGAACCGTAACCCTCGTCTCAGATGACCTTGATTTCTGGGCCGATTCGAAACAGGTCCAGCAGGTGCTTGTCAATCTCATCTCCAATGCCTGTCATGCCCTTGGAGAAAAGGGAGGAGATATCACGGTCGAGGCAACCGAAGAAACAGATCAGACCGGCAAGGAGTATGCCGTTTTAAAGGTGAGCGACTGCGGCCCGGGGATAAAGGAAGAGGTTCTCGGAAAGATTTATGATCCTTTTTTCACCACCAGCGAGAACGGCACCGGTCTTGGTCTTTCCATTGTCAAACAGATTGTCGAGAGTCATAATGGCCGGATTGAAGTCACCTCTGTTCCTGATGAACAAACCGTTTTCAAGGTCTTTTTCCCTCTTCCCTCGTAGCACCCCTCTCAACTGTTCCAGCCGACAACCGTGAGAATGAAATAGGAAACACACCAGATGATCGTCCCGATCAATGACCACCTCGCCCTGCCCTGGTCAAGAACCGCTAGACAGAGAAAGATCATACCCGTTACTGGAAAAAAAATTCCGGCCCAGAATGGCTGGATGTATTTCAGGAGTTCCTGCAGACCGATGAAAAACCAGGGACCAAGAACCTGAATACTGCCCGGCCAGGGTGGCTCAAGAGGAGCAGGAACTATAAAACTGAAAATCAGGATGGCAGCCGCCAGTGCTGAATGGTCCAGGAGACGGACCCGGTATTTCCGCAAATGGTCCCAGGCGAGATACCCCCAGAGACATCCCAATCCAATAACATGGTTGGCATAAACCACCTTCAGCCCTGCTGTAGTAACATTAAAAAGAAATGCATTCAGCCAGGTTCCGATAAACGGCACCGATCTCGTGATATTTTCCGCGATATATCCGGCGGCCTCCCCGGTACTGTCAAATCTCAGGATATAGCCGGTAAACAGGACGAGGGCTGCGACCGGCATTGACAGGGTCAGCAGCACCCATTGCATCCTGTTTCTGACCATCCGCCGATTGCCTGAACCGGGTTCGGTTTTTTTGGTAAATTCCTTATCCGCTCGTTTGTCATTATTCCCTGCCTCCGACAACCGTTTATCGATCAAAACGATCACTAGATGCACCAAAAGAAAAACAAAAAACAACTGGCTGGAATAATAGTGTAGAGACCGCCAGAATTGGCCGAACGGAATCAGGGCCTCCAAAGAACCGGTCGAGTAGAACGGGGTTGCAGGGTCATACTGCAATGCGATGACAATTCCGGAAATTACGGATATGTAGAGAGAAACAAGACTTTTAGCGCCCCAACGTATGCCCAGAACCCATTTCATCAAATATTTCCCGGATAAAAATCAGATCACGGTGACCAGATAAGAATTGCCGTTTTCCTCAACGATTGTCTCAACATCATACACCGGCAAATCTCTCTCGGCCGGACCGGCGATTCTCTTGCCCTTCCTGGTAAATTTGCTCTGGTGACATGGGCAGATCAGAATTTTTTCTGTTTCATGATAGTTGAGACGACACCCGAGATGAGTACATTTTCGCGAAATTGCGACCGGCCCCGTTTCTTCAGAAAAAATAATGAAATCCGGCTCCAGGATAAACCCATCCTTTTTCAGACCTTTCTTGACCGAAAAAATACGTGGCTGAGCAGGGACTCTGAAATTTATGAAACGAATCACCGGCAACAAAACAAGCCCGACAGCCCAGAGTTTGATAAACGTCCAGCCTGAAATGAGCAAAGAACGTCTTTCAGCCGTGCAACACCTTTCAGGCATGATTTTATCCATATCTGTTCTCATGCAAGATAAAAAGAATTCATTCCACCGGGTGAAACGCAAGTTGAAACATGGAGGGGCAATGCAAAGAGAGGAGGTTACCGCGGCTTTGAGCTTTGCAGATACTTTTCCCGCAATTTTTCACAAACGTGATCAGGCACCAGACCGCTGACATCACCCCCGTACTGTGCTGCATCCTTGATAATCGAGGAACTGATGAATATCCAGCGAAAACCGGTCATCAGAAACACCGTCTCCACTTCCCTTTCGATCCGGCGATTCATCAACGCCAGCTGGAATTCATAGTCAAAATCAGAGACAGCCCGAAGCCCGCGAATAATCGCCTTCGCCCCCTTGCTGTATGCATAATCAACCAGCAACCCGTCAACCGTGTCAACTTCTATCCGCCCTCCGGAGTCAGGAAAACACTCCCTGATCATCACCAATCGCTCATCGATCGAGAACAGGGGTTTCTTGGCAATATTTTTGGCAATGGCGATGATGACCTTGTCGAAAAGCTCAAGACTCCTGTTCACAATATCCAGGTGACCCATGGTGATCGGATCAAACGTTCCGGGATAAACGGCCACGGTTCCTCGGGAGGCCTGACGAACTGGATTTCCAGAATGGCTCATTTTTCTCAATTCACTCCCATGTTCTGATATATCCAGACCGAGGTGTCTCCGTATCTGCGAAAATCGACCCGCTCAAGACTCCCGATTCCTTCCGGCAAATCGACACCACTGGCATCTTCAACAATGACCAGACCATCTTTACCGAGCAGCCCCCGATCATTGAGTTCCTGAAGAGATGTCACGGTTGCTCCTGTATGATAGGGCGGGTCGATGAATACCAGGTCATAGACCCGCGGCTCTGCCTTCTCGAGAAAACCAAGCCCTCTCTTAAGATCTCGCTGATAGACAATCCCGACCTCTGAAAACCCGCAAAGATCGAGGTTTCTATTGATCAATTCAAACGCTTTGCGGTCATGATCAACAAAAGCCCCGAAATATGCACCACGACTCAAGGCCTCAAGACCCAAGGCGCCGGTACCGGCATACAGATCAAGAACGTTGCCCGTAACAGACCTCGAACCAAGAATATTGAAAATTGATTCCCGAACCTTGTCGGAAGTCGGCCGGATTGAGCCCTTTTTACTTCTGTTGCCAGGGGTGTAAAGTTTCCGCCCTTTCGCGGCGCCGGATATTATACGCAAACAAAGAGCCCTCAGATTCACCTGCCGGAGCGTTTCAGCAGCAGATCATCTTGTTTAAATGTGGTTTTTTATCAACTCCTCGGCAATCTGCACCGCATTCAGGGCAGCCCCTTTCAGGATATTGTCTGAAACCACCCACAGATTAATACCATTGGCGATTGACTCATCTTCCCTGATTCTGCCGACCAGGGTATCAAATTCATCTTCACAGTCAATGGCCATCGGGTAGGAAAGGGTAGCAGGATCGTCCACAACTTTTACCCCGGGTGCCTGACGCAGAAGTTCCCTGACCTGATCAGCGGTAATTTTTTCAGCGGTCTCAATGTTGACCGCTTCCGAATGGCCATAAAAAACCGGCACCCTGACCGTGGTTGCCGTGACCCCGATAGTCCGGTCTTCAAATATCTTTCTCGTCTCATTGACCATCTTCATCTCTTCCTTGGTATACCCATTGGCAAGAAATGAATCGATCTGCGGCAAACAGTTGAAGGCGATCCGATGCGGATACACCTTATTCAACATTTCCCTGCCGGCGGCATAATCAAGAACCTGCTGTTTCAGTTCGGCGATCGCGGCCGCTCCCGTCCCGGAAACCGCCTGATAGGTGGAGACAACGATCCTCTTGATCCGCACCTTGTCGTGGATCGGTTTCAGGGCAACGAGCATCTGGATGGTCGAGCAGTTCGGGTTGGCGATAATCCTTCTCCCCTTGTACTGATCAATCGCGTGCGGGTTGACCTCCGGGACCACCAGAGGAATTTCCGGGTCCATCCTGAAGGCGCTGGAGTTATCCACTACTACCGCACCAGCTGCTGCAGCCGCCGGTGCGAAATCAAGCGATCTGGCAGCGCCCGCCGAGAAAAGCGCAATATCGATTCCGGTAAAGGCGTTCTTGTCAAGGAGCCTCACCTCGATATCCTGGTCCCTGAATCGCAGCTTCTTACCAATCGACCGCTCCGAAGCGAGCAGACGCAACTCTTTCACAGGAAAATTTCTTCTTTCCAGCACTTTCAGCATGGCCCCGCCGACAGCGCCGGTAGCCCCTGCAACAGCAACATTAAATTTCCGATTCTCGTTACTCATCACTTTTTCCCTTAATAAATCATGATAATTAATATTTATTTCGGTACGGGCAGAAAAGCTGCCCGACTCAGCTATATTTCCTCAAAGATATCACGCTTTCCGTGGTGCTTTCGAAGATGATTTTTTCAAAAAAACCAATCGATTCAGGGCATTCAGGTAGGCCTTGGCAGCAGCAGTAATGATATCCGGATCCGCCCCCTGACCTATTACCACATAGCCGTCCTCTTCAATGCGCACCATCACTTCACCCTGGGCATCGGTGCCGCCGGTTATGGAATTGACCGAAAAGTAAAGAAGTTTACTTCTGGTGCCCGTAAGCTCTGCAATGGACCTGAATGTCGCATCAATCGGACCGATTCCGATTGCGGCTTTCTCCACCTCTTTACCATCAACCTTGAGCCGGACTCCGGCCGTCGGCATCACCCTGCTGCCGCTCATCACCCCAAGGGTCAACAGTTCATACTGTTCAGAGATCCGCAGCACCTCATCCATCAGGATCGCTTCGAGATCTTCGTCAAACATCTCCTTTTTCACATCGGCAAGCTCTTTGAAACGGCTGAAAACCCGATTCAACTCCTCTTCACCAAGAGTGTAGCCCATTGTTTCAATCCGGTCCTTCAGGGCATGACGGCCTGAATGCTTGCCGAGGACCAGATTTCCCTTGGAGAGGCCGATGTCCGCAGGGTTCATGATCTCATAAGTAGTTCTTTCCTTCAGGATTCCATCCTGATGGATTCCGGACTCGTGGGCAAAGGCGTTGGCCCCGACAATCGCCTTGTTCGGCTGTACCGGCATCCCGGTAATGGTGCTGACCAGCCGACTGGTCGGATAGATATGTTCGGTAACAATCCTCGTCCCCACGTCCATCTGGTCTGCCCTGGTCCGGATCGCCATAACCACTTCTTCCATGGCGGTATTTCCCGCCCGCTCCCCCAGACCGTTGATGGTACACTCGACCTGTCGTGCGCCGTTACTGATTGCGGCAAGAGAATTTGCCACCGCAAGGCCGAGATCATTATGGCAGTGCACACTTAACACCGCCTTGTCAATACTCGGGATATGGTCGATCAGATAACGGATCTGCCGGCCATGCTCATCGGGCAGAACATACCCTGTGGTGTCGGGGAAATTAAGAGTGGTTGCGCCGGCCCCGATTACCCCCTCGAATACCTTGCAGACAAAATCAAGGTCGCTTCGTGAAGCGTCTTCTGCGGAAAATTCGATATTGGATGTGTACTGAGAAGCATATCGGACAGACTCGACAGCGAGCTCAAGCACCTGTTCTCTCGACATCTTCAGCTTGTACTTCATGTGAATATCGGATGTGGCGAGAAAGATATGGATCCGGGGATTCTCCCCACCTTTCAGGGCATTCCAGGCAACGTCAATGTCTTTCCGGTTGCTTCGTGACAGCCCGGCGATCTGCGCGCCGCGAATGTTGTCGGCGATGTTCTTCACGCAATCAAAATCACCCTTGGAGGCTACGGGAAATCCTGCCTCGATCACATCAATCTGAAGCTTCACAAGATTCTGGGCGATCCGGAATTTTTCCTGCATGTTCATGCTGGCCCCGGGGGATTGTTCGCCATCCCTGAGGGTTGTATCAAATATGATGATGTTGTCTTTGCACCCTTCGGGTATAAGTTTCGTATGAGCAGACAAACTGCTCAACTCAGCTTTAGCAGACATTCTTTCAATCTCCTGATACGGCTGTTAACAGCCGGTTAACGGCCCGCAGAAATCATAAGCGGCGACCATATATTTCATAAATCCGGGACAACCTTTTACTGATAAACAGGGAGAAAGTCCTTTCTCTTGAAAATGGGATCAAGATGGCAGACTAGCGATAAAAAGATTCCTCATGCTCATCAGGCACTTCAACTTTGCTTCGCGTCAATAGCCGGGAAAGAGCCCCGAACGGTCCGGAGATGACATAGAGAATGGCCAGGACAAAAAGGGTGACCTGGGGCTCCGTTGCGACTACCGTGATGAGCAGAACCATAAACACCATCGCCTGAAATCTCTTGGCTTTGGTCGTTTCGGGATTTTTGAAACTCCAATACTGAACAGAGCTCACCATCAGATAGGAAAGCCCATAGACCATGGCGAGCATGGCAAGACCCATGGCCTCCGAACTGATTCCGGTGAAACGGCCAAAAAGCACCGTGGTCGCAATTGTCCCGGCGGCAGCCGGGCAAGGCAGCCCTGTAAACATATTCCCGCAACTGCTGTCCTGAACATTGAACCTGGCAAGACGAAGCGCCGTTGTTGCAACATAGAGAAATGCAGCCAGCCAGCCATATCTCCCGAAAGACTCCAGAGTCCACAGATAGGCGACAATTGCCGGGGCAACACCAAACGCTACAAGATCACACAATGAATCATACTCTTTGCCAAAGAGACTCGCGGTTCCGGTCATTCTGGCAACACGTCCGTCGAGCCCATCAAACACCGCAGAAATAATGAGCGCAACCGCGGCATGAATAAACAAGCCATTAATAGCTGATATTATTGAATAAAAACCACTGAACAAACTGATGGTTGTCAGAAGACTCGGCAAAAGACAGATGGTCCCTCGCGGGCCGTCTGTTTTGTCAATGTTTGTGTGATTTTCCATAGCAGAAACCATACCCTCACTCTGTCGAGCCAGAGAATTCAATTATAATTATGACCTTATAATTCATGTACGAGATTTTATCAAGAAACACAGGATGTTAGTTACGAAGAAGCAGAATACCGCGTCGGGAATTTTTCCAAATTGAACACTATCCGGTGAAGATGACCGGACGGATGGCCGAAGAGTAAAAAGTTGCAACAAATAGTCAGGGAAGATAGCCTAATACGGTTTCACCGGCAACAACCTTCTGACCCTTGACAACCTCAAGCTGGGTTTGTTGCGGCAGATACAGGTCAACCCTTGAACCAAACCGGATCATCCCGAATCTTTCTCCCTTTACAAGCTCATCCCCTTTCTCGGCCCAGCAGACAATCCTACGAGCAATCAGGCCGGCGATCTGGACAAAGGCTAGATTTTTTCCGCTTTCAGTCTCCAGGATAACCGCGCAGGACTCATTTTCGAGAGAGCTTCTTTCACTGCTGGCAGAGTAAAATGTACCCGGCGAATAGACAATCCTCTTCACCTTCCCGGAAAAGGGAGTCCGGTTTACATGAACATTGAAGACATTCATGAAGATGCTGATTTTATACACATGCTCTTTAACGAAGTTATCGTCAAAAACTTTTTCTATCAGGATGATTTTGCCATCTGCAGGGGAAATGATCGAATCCTCTTCATCCGATGTAACCCTTTCCGGGTCTCTGAAAAAATAAAGGACAAAGGCGGTAAGGGTCAGAAATGAGAAAGAAACCAGAGTATACCCGAGTATGGCAAAAACAATGGCAAGCAACGCCGTAAAGGCAATAAAGGGGTAGCCTTCACGCGCCACCGGGATAGAGGGTTCTTTCATTTACTGTTTTCCGGAAGTGTAATGATTTGATCAGCTAAACCGTTTTCTTGGCCCTGGTCATGGCAATGGTCCCGGTGCGCACAATTTCCTGGATTCCGATGGGTTTAAGGATATCTATAACAGCCTGAATCTTGTCTTCAGTGCCGGTCACTTCGACCGCGTAGCTTTTGGGGCTGACATCGACAACTTTTCCTCGAAAGATATCGATCACTCTTAACACCTCAGCCCTTGTTGCGGCCTCCGCTTTCACCCTGATCAGAACCATCTCCCGTTCCACATAGTCGGTTTCAGCCATATCCGTGACTTTGATGACATCGATCAGTTTATGCAACTGTTTGGTGATCTGTTCAATGATCGCATCCGCACCGACCGTTACTAATGTCAAACAGGAAACATCAGGATCAATAGTCTGATTGACGGCAAGGCTCTCAATATTAAATCCCCGTCCACTGAAAAGGCCCGTTACCCGTGACAGGACACCCGGTTTATTCTGTAACAAAACTGATATTGTGTGTTTCATCGATCTTCCTTACTTAGTCATTGTCCATCGCTTACCATTGAAACCGACGGACAGTGTTCCTTGATTGATTTCACCCTTCGGGGACTCACTTCAGTACCCCCTTGAGGGGTATAAGTTTCGTACGAGCAGACAAGCTGCTCAACTTCAGCTTTATTCGCCTGCGATCAGACCAGAAGCATTTCCGTCGTTGCCTTCCCGGCTGGAACCATGGGATAGACACCTTCCTCTCTGGAAATCACAAAATCCATGATAACTGTATTGTCGGTTTTTAAAGCTTCCTTGATCACCGGCTCAACCTCGCTGGGCTTGCTCGCCCGTAAACCGACAGCACCGTATGCTTCCGCCAGTTTAACAAAATCAGGAGCGGTATCCAGGGTGGTGGCGGAATACCGCTTGTCATAAAACAGTTCCTGCCACTGCCTTACCATACCAAGATAATTGTTGTTCAAAATTGCTATCTTGACCGGGCATTTGTACTGTCTTGCGGTAGCCAGTTCCTGAATATTCATCTGGATACTGCCATCTCCGGCAATATCAATAACGGTTTTCCCGGGTGCCGCCATCTGGGCGCCGATCGCGGCAGGAAAGCCATATCCCATAACTCCGAGACCTCCCGAGGTCATGAAGGAACGGGGTTTGTTGAAATGGTAGAACTGGGCCGCCCACATCTGGTTCTGGCCGACTTCGGTGGTGATTATGGCCTCACCATGGGTCAGCTCATGAAGTTTCTGGACAACAAACTGCGGCTTGATCACATCTTTCTCTTCAACATAGCCGAGGGGGTGTTTCTTCTTCCACTCACCGATCTGCTCAAGCCAGGGAGCATGCTTTTTGGCGACCTCACTCTTCTTGAAGTCCTTGTTCCGGTCGAGCCAGGAATTCATCGCGGAGACAGCATGCTTGCAGTCGGCGACAATCGGAATATCGACTCTCACATTCTTGCTGATGGAAGTCGGGTCAATATCGATATGGATGATTTCTGCGTTGGGGGCAAAGGCATCGATCCTGCCGGTGACCCGGTCATCGAACCGAGCGCCGATGGCAATCAGCACATCACAATTGGCAACCGCCATGTTGGAATAATATGTTCCATGCATACCGAGCATTCCCATCGACAAAGGGTCTGTCCCCGGGAACCCGCCAAGCCCCATAAGAGTCATGGTTACCGGCGCCGAGAGCTTCCGGGCAAGTTCGGTCACCTCATCATGGGCGTTTGAAGCGATGACCCCGCCCCCGATATAAAATACAGGCTTACTGGCGGTCAGAATGGACTTGCACGCTTTTTCGATCTGGCCCGGATGAGGTTCGTAAGTAGGTTTGTAGGTCCTCATCTTTACCGGTTTCGGCTCGCTGTATGTGACCTTGGCAGCAACCACATCCTTAGGCAGGTCAATCAGGACCGGGCCGGGGCGACCGGTCCGGGCGATATGAAATGCCTCCCTGATGGTCGGGATCAGATCCTTGGGGTCCTTGACAAGATAATTGTGTTTCGTGCAGGGTCTGGTAATGCCTACAATATCAACTTCCTGGAAGGCATCGTTGCCGATCAGGGCGGTGGGCACCTGCCCGGTAAAAACGACCAGTGGAATTGAATCGCAATATGCCGAAGCAATACCGGTTACGGTATTGGTTGCACCCGGCCCTGAAGTGACCAGGGCCACCCCCACGTCACCGATAACCCTGGCATAGGCATCAGCTGCGTGGACAGCAGCCTGTTCATGGCGAACCAGAACATGGGTAAGATCATTATTCTTTAATATTTCGTCATACAGATCGATGACCGCCCCTCCGGGAAACCCGAAGATGACTTTAACATCCTGCTCTTTCAGGCATTTCATTACGGCTTCAGCGCCTGTAATCTTCATGATACTTTTCCTTGGTTTATTTTTTCAATCAAACGGCATCACCTTCCGGGCCCGAATATCCGTAACCCGAAAAGAAATCAATACCATAAATAACGACAATGTAAGACAGAATCCGTAATATTTATTTATTGAGAGAAAAACCGCAACTCGAAAGATGTGTATCTGCGAAAAAAAACTCTTTCTTCCCGCAGCCGGTTGAGAGCACCTGATCAGGGCAACCCCATTCCCTACAAAAAAACAGACTCCAACCCTCCAGGAAGAGGAGAAAGACCAGCCTCCCGGGCAAACTCCATAAATGTTTCAACGGCCGCTAGGCCCTCATCACCAAGTTCCACCGTGAACTCATTCACATAAAGGGAGATGTGTTCAGAAACAACTTCGTCATCCATTTCCTGGGCATGCATCCGAATATAGCCTTTCGCACTTTCCGGTTCGGCAAGCCCCCTCCTGACACTCTCCCTGATACAGGATTCGATATATGAAATACGCTCCCTGCCAATCGTCCTGCGGGCAACTATCGCTCCTAAAGGTATCGGCAAACCTGTTTTCTCTTCCCACCACTCACCGAGATCAAGGACTTCCTCAAGACCAAAGTTGCGAAAGGTAAACCGGCTTTCATGAATGATCAACCCGGCATCGACCGTCCCGGCGGCCACTGCCGGCATGATCTGATCAAATCTCATCACCACCAGATTACGGCAGGCAGGTTCATAGAGCTTAAGCAACATTGCCGCTGTCGTATATTTGCCTGGGATGGCAATTCTTTTTCCGGCAATTTCCTTCCGCGCGAATTTATTCCGGCCGACCAGAAGCGGCCCACAGCCACGCCCCAGAGCGCTGCCGGAACGGAGCAGGGTATATTTATCAAGCACATGGACAAGGGCGTGAAATGAAATTTTGGTAACATCAAGTTTCCCTTCAATGGCCCACTCATTGAGCGTTTCGACATCCGCCAGTTCCGGTTCGGAAAAATTCCGCCGGGAATGGCACACCAGGCCTTTGACGAGGGCGTTGAAAATCAACGTATCATTGGGACACGGTGAAAACCCGAGAGAAAGAAGACGATTATCAGAATTCACCGGCAAGTCGCTCCACAATTCGGCAGGTTATTTCCGAGCATCGAGAAATTGCGCCGGCGACGTCCCAGCGTTGCATCTCACGATCAACGACCATATTACTTATGCCGCGGACTTCAAGATACGGCAGCTTGAATTCATTGCAGATCCGCGCAATTGCCGCCCCTTCCATGTTCTCACAAATGGCAGAAAATTTTTCCTGCAGATAATCTCCACGCTTTACTGTCGCGCTGACTGAAGAGACGGTAACAAAGCCCCCTTCATGAAACAGAATTCCCGCATCAGTTAGAACAGCGCGAGCTTTGGCCAACAGGCGCGGATCAACACGAAAAACCGTTTCCGGGGCAAAAGATGCATCGAGAGAATCGATCCGGTCGGGATAACATATTCCGAGATCACCGAGCACTTCTTTACCGGCAAGACACACGTCAAGGAGCTTTGCCCCCCCGCCCCGGTATGCCCCGGCAATGCCTGTCAGAACAACAGCGGATATTTTATTCTCCGTGCGGGACAGATAACGGCAGAGGGTCACGGCAGACTCAAGGATCCCTACCCCGCAAACCAGACAGGAAATACTGTCTATCCCTTTCAAGCCGGATTCAACGGGAAACATTTCATTTTTTGTCGGAGCCACAAGAAGAATCATGCGTCACTTTTTATCTCTGTGGGGAACATCAGGAAATACGGGACACAACCGACCATCCGCCGTTACTCTCTCGTGGGACCACAAGAAACAGAACTCAACTGAGCAGATAGCCTGAGACCGGGAAATACCTTTATTTTACCGGCGGCAGATGCTCGGAGTCATAACGTTTTTTTATTCTGTTATCAGTGTCAAGCACTGCGATCAGAGGTTTATAGGCCTTGAGATCCTCTGCCGTATACAGGGCATAGCTCACAATAATAACAAGGTCATCGGTCATCCCCTTCCTGGCTGCGGCTCCGTTCAGGGCAATGGTTCCGGATCCGGGAGGTCCTTCGATAACGTAGGTATCAAAGCGCTCGCCGTTGTTGATATTGTAGATCTTCACCTTCTCGAACGGAATCAGGCCTACCGCATCCATCAACTCCCGGTCGATGGTCAGACTACCCTCGTAATTGATATTGGCATCGGTAACCCGTGCCCGATGGAGTTTCGACTTCAACATATAGTGCAGCATTCATTCACCTGATTATTTTTGGCAATCCGTAAAAAACTTCTTCAATTCTGCAAAAGGAAGGCATTGTCGATCAGTCTGGTTTTGCCGATCTTCACCGCCATCGCCAACAGCGAGGATTCATCAATCGATGAAACCGGATGAAGATTTTCACTGTTGACTATTTCCAGGTACTCAATTCCATCTACGCCTGAGGATGCAATGTGGTTCTCAATTTCCCGCAGAATCTTGCGACTGTCAAGCACTCCTGCCGCAGCGAGATCTCTGGCCATTTGAATCCCTTTGAAAAGACAAAGCGCCCGGACTCTTTCTTCACGGGTCAGATAACTGTTTCTCGAACTCATGGCCAGTCCGTCTTTTTCACGGACCGTCGGCAGGTCAATGATCTTGATCTGCCAGTCCAGATCCCTGACCATCCTGCGGATAACCGCCAGCTGCTGAAAATCCTTACTGCCAAAGACGGCAACCTGCGGCATCACGAGATTGAACAGTTTGGCGACAACGGTACAAACCCCGTCAAAATGACCTGGACGGCTTCTGCCGCAAAGACCTTCCGTCAAACCGCCGACAGAAACCCTGGTCCGGGATTCACTCCCATACATGTCGGTCGCGACAGGGGCAAACAGCACATCAACCCTTTCCTCTTCAGCCATTGCCCGATCACGTTCAAAATCCCTGGGGTAGGCATCAAGGTCCTCTCCGGGAGCAAACTGTAACGGGTTGACAAACAGGCTGACCACTACTTTGTCGCCATGCTCTGCAGCAGTTCGCATCAGAGCAAGATGTCCTTCATGAAAAAAACCCATGGTGGGAACAAGTGCTATGGCCTGCCCTTTCCGGATCTGCTGGAGGGCCCATTCACTCATTTTGGCGGGATCGGAAATAATCTGCATTGTCTGGCGGTTTGCCGAAAAAAGCCCGGAATGACGCGGGGGTCTCTGAACCCAATTTACTCCTTGGAAACTGGAGCCTTCAGGTTATTCATCTTCTCGGTCAAGATGCTTTTGCTGGCCGGGGGGAGCTCTTTTTCCAGAGAGGCCTCGGAATATTTCTGCAGCGCCTCATCTGTTTTCCCCTGCAATTCAAGCACCCTGCCGCTGGCCAGGAGCCCATTCAACCGAAACCCCTTGAAGGAGTCAAGCTTGCGGTAATAGATCATCGCCTGCTCAAGTTCGTTATTATTCTCATAGGCAAGGCCTAAACTGCTAAAAAGGAGTGGCCGGAGGGGGCTGTCACCTGCCAGATCACTCTCAACTGCTTTATATTTCGACAATGCGGCAGGATAATCTCCCTTTTCAAAAGCTCGGTGCCCCTGCTCCATTTCACTCCAGAGGGCAGCTTCGGTCCCCGGAAAATCAGTTGCCACCTGCCTATACAGATCAAGCTGTTTGTCCGGCTCAACTTCCTGAACCGCCAGATGCAGGCTGGCGGAAGCCTCGTTTTTTTTATTGGCGGTATAATAGTCGTAATAGGTCCAGGCAAATATCAAGATCACAATGGTGACCGCTGCGAGCTGGAGGGCCGTAGCATTTTCCCGAATGGCCTTGATCAGTTTTGGAGGCAGATCAAGCTCTTCAAGAAGACCGTCCTTCCTTTCAATATCGATCAGTTCCGGTTTATCCTTTTCCAAAACATTTCCACCTGCCATCAGTATTCCTCAAAACATTAGATAGTTAACGAATGACACCTGATTAAGAGAAGATGCCAATATACCTCAAAGTCAAAAAAAATCATTGGTAAAGTGATGAAATTGCTCTTTATAGCATCTCTTTTCCGGTTTATAACGTCTGCATGGACAGTCGGGATTTCAGATCAAGAGTGCAGTCGGTTTCGGAACTGACCAGTTCAATCAGAGGGCTGCTGGAAACTGAAATGCCCTTTGTTTCTGTTTCCGGAGAGATATCGAACCTCAGAAATCCCGGATCAGGCCACTTCTATTTCACCCTGAAAGACCAACTCGCCCAGATCAGGGCCGTGATGTTCAAACCGCAGCAGAAGTACCTCCGGGCAACCCCGGATAACGGCCAGGAAGTCCTGTGCCGGGGAAGAATCTCGGTCTATGAACCCAGGGGCGAGTACCAGATCATCGTGGACCTGATAGAACCTCTGGGTGCAGGCCGTCTGCAAATTGCTTTTGATGAAATGAAACAGCGGCTTGCCGCTGAAGGATTGTTTGACGATTTCCACAAAAGACCCCTTCCCTTCCTGCCGGAGCATATCTCCCTCGTCACCTCAACCGAGGGTGCGGCAATTCATGATTTTTTGAAATCCCTGAACAGTCGTCATCCCGGCCTGACGGTGGATATCTTTCCAGTCAGGGTCCAGGGAGAAAGTGCCGCCGGCGAAATAAGTTCGGCAATCCAAGAGATCAACCGGCTCAACAGAACGAAAGTGATCGTTCTCTGCCGGGGTGGCGGATCGATCGAAGACCTCTGGGCCTTCAATGAGGAAATAGTCGCCCGGGCGATTTTCAATTCATCCATCCCGATCATTTCCGCCGTTGGACACGAGACGGACTTCACCATCGCGGACTTCACCGCTGATTACCGAGCTGCGACACCGACTGCCGCCGCCGAAGCAGTTGTGCCACCTAAGGAGCAACTGGAAAAAAGAGTCTCCCTGGCCCTTGATTCCCTGGTCAGGATTTTTGCCAGATATCTTGAACAGATGCAATTTCAGGTGGATTCACACAAGAAACTCCTCGGAGACCCTTCTCTGATGCTGGAAAATCACGCCCTGAAACTGGCCAACGCCGGCAACAATCTTTACTTCACCCTGCAGACCAAACTGGTCGATTCAGGCAACAGCGTGAGAGATCTTGCAGAACTTCTGATGGAGCAGAACCCGATCCGAATCCTGACATTGAACACCATGAAGTTGAGCGAAATAAACAAACGGTTGAAATTTGCCGTGAAGATTGTCCTCGACAGAAAATACCAGGAATTCAGGAGATCCGGAGCCACGCTCGATGCCGTCAGCCCCCTTGCCGTGCTGGGCCGAGGCTATTCGATCACCAGAAAAATGGATGACGGGAAAGTCGTCAAAAACAGCAACCAGCTGAAGGCTGGCGACGAGATAGAAACAATTCTCAAGAAAGGGAAGATCAGAAGCAGGGTAAGTGAAACAGATCCCCGGGAAAAACCGATAAGCGACTAGTGTGTGCTCAATACCCGTCCTGGGTCCACATGCTCTCCTCAAAACCAACCACCTGATTACGCCCCTGCTCTTTCGCCTTGTAAAGAGCGATATCGGCAAATTTGATCGACTCCCAGAACCCTTCGGAGTCGGCCGGAAATTCGCTGTAGCCGATACTGATCGTCTTTTTTAGGGCACCATCGGGAATGTTGATCACCGTCCGCTCCATGGTGGTCCGGATTCTCTCGGCCAGATCCTCAATATCCTGACGACCCTTCACATCAATCAACAGGACCAGAAATTCTTCACCACCATAGCGGATGACCATATCCGAAGCCCTGACACAGCCAAGCAGAACCTCTGCGGTTTTAATCAGAACAATGTCACCGGTCTCATGGCCATGGGTATCATTGACTTCCTTGAAGAAATCCATATCACACATCAGAACGCCGACCTTGGTCCCTCTTCTCAAGGTGCTGGCCACCAGAGTGTCGGTATATGATTCGAGAAAACGCCGATTGTAAAGATCGGTCATCGGGTCCTTCAGGGTGCTTTCCTGAAGAGCAGAGGCAAAGCGTTTGGCTTCGAGAACCGGCGTCGCCTCTTTTATATAGCGGATGGCTCTTTTAACCCTGTCCTCAAAGTCCCGCAGCTCTGACTGGGGAACGTTCTTGTCATACAGGAACTGAACAATCCCCACCACTCTGCCGCTGGCGAGCATCGGCACGCAATGATGCTCCATGCGTTCGCCATGGGGAAACACCTTGCAGATCGCAGGATACTGCAGAGAAGAAACCGAGTGGCCGGTGCGTTTGGCACGACAGAAATTGCAGTCATCAAGAATTTCCGTACTGCAGACATCTTTATAATCGGAAGAGAACGCTACGGACATGTTGTTTTTGTTGCCGGACATTTCATAGATAAACAGTTTGTCAAATCCATACCTTTCCTGCAGCAACGCGGCCAGCCGCTGATTCACCTCGGTGGTCGTCTCTTCTTCCTCGATCACGGCCTTGAACGTATTCAGACTGAAAATATTATCCACCAGTCTATTCAGATGAAAGGCAAGTTTACCGATCTCATCATTTGTTCTCACGCCGATCCTCTCAGCCTGATCACTCTCCCCTCTGGCAATAAACTCAATTTTCTGTGAAATATTGGCCAGGGGAGAAACAATCAGGTTGATATAGAGAATGGAACCGATGATCAGAATCACAGCCAGAACCAGAGCAATAATGATCGTCTTGTACTGGGACCTGGTGATGATTCGCGAAATGTCCTGCAAGTCGTCATTGTTTCTGTCATTTATCCTGACCGCAAGAGTGGTGACGATTTCGTGAATATCATCCAGAATTTCAAGGACGGAATCCAGAGCTTCATCCCGTGCCTCCTCGGAGCCGCCACTCAACCTGATCTCAACCAGTTCGCTGAAAGACTGGTCAAGATCACTGAATTCAACCAGAATATCATCAACCATCGTGATGATCTCAGTATCATCTGATGGAAGGACATTGAATACATCCATGGTCTTTTTGGAGATTTTGGCAACATCGAGGATACTCCCACCGTTTTTCAGGGCCAGAATCATCCGCTCCAGTTCAGCAAGCCGATCCTGATTTGAAAGGACATTCAGATCATCTTTCCGGAGATTTTCTTCATTCAGGATATGAAGCAGAGATATTTTGAACCCGTTCAGGCTGCGAAGGATGTACTGGCTTATTTTATATTGAGGGATGCTGACGGCGCCGATATTTCGATTCAGCGATTTGATGCTGTGCAGGGTAAAGGAATTGATACTGACCAAGAGCACCAGACCGGCAAGAGAGACGGTCAGAAGACCCATCAGTTTCCCGGTAATGCTGGTGTCCAGGCATTTTCTCAGCAGGCAGCCGAGAAAGGTGTCTTCATGGCAGCCGATCCAGCCAAGCACACCACATGATTCCTTTTTTTCCTGCTCCATTTCCGCTGCTCTGTTGCACGTATTGATGTTGAGGACAAAAAGCAACTTCCCCTTAAAAATCAGCACCTAACGGAGATCTTATCACAGAACAATTTCTAACAGCAAGCAACAATACAGGAAAAGTGAAAAACTTTGGAATGAACAAAATGATGGTCGGGACGAGAGGATTCGAACCTCCGACCCCAGCGTCCCGAACGCTGTGCTCTACCAGACTGAGCCACGTCCCGACCCGGAGACTACTACTATGATGCGAGACATCCCGGACATACCCGCCGGGATAAAAAAATCAGGGGTCGGAAACCAATCCAACCCCTGATAGGTAACTCGGGATATACCTGACCTGTCAATTTATTTAACAGCGTCGGCCAGTTTGCTACCGGGCTTAAAGCGAGCAACTTTACGTGCAGGAATTTTAATGGCTGCGCCGGTCTGAGGGTTGCGACCCTGACGGGCAGACCTTTTGGTCACAGAAAAAGTACCGAAACCTACCAGAGTAACTTTGTCCCCTTTAGCCAGTGCACCGGAAACGGCGTCTAAAAGACCGGTAAGTGCTCTTTCAGCAGCAGCTTTGCTGATGCTAGCAGCATTGGCCATATTTTCTACCAGTTCACCTTTGTTCATGCTCGCTTTCCTCCTGTAAATTTTTGGTGTGTATGCTTATGTCGGGTCACAGCAGTCTGTAACCGATTTAATCAAATGAATATTGATTGTCAAATAAAAAAAAGAAAGCCGATAATCAGTATTCACAGGACAGTACAGCCTAATCCAAGTCAAATTTCAAGGAAAAAAATATCAATCTCAAAAAAAAAGAATTTCAGCTCCGGAAAAGGGCAAAACTCTTTATCAGCAAGTCATTTGGGCAGATATTACTTCCCGTTGTATTTCCGGTGTTTTAGCTAACTGAAAGCTGATCTTTACCTGCCGTTCGGATCAAAACACACCTTACCTGCACCAATGCGCAATAATTTTTGCAAGATATTCTTTCTCAAAATCGGGGCGCCTAGTTTCTCAAGATCATCATGCATCACTTCCACCCTGACCTCTCTCCCGGAACCAGCCACCAGCCTCACCCGGCATCCGTGAAACCCGAGTTTGTGCATTTCTGACTCATAGAGGGCGACCCGGTCAAGCTTTTCCCCGGTAATGGTCATTCCTGCGGGAAATCTCGTGGCCAGACACGATGCCGAGATCTTGTTCCAGTTCGGCAGGCCAAGGTCCCTGCAGATCTGTCTTACCATATCTTTCCCGATTCCTGCTTCAATCAGGGGGGTTTTAACATCCAGTTCCATCACTGCCTTTCTGCCCGGTCGATCATCACCAAGATCATCAAGGTTGCTGCCGTCCATCAGGACCCGGCCTGTATCTGCCAAAGAATCAAGAAAGAGCGAATAAATCTTTTTCTTGCAGAGATAACAGCGCTCGGTCGGGTTGGCTACAAACTCGGGCCAGGAGAGTGGATCGGCGGGAATGATTCGCAGCTCGCAGCCGATCAGGTCGGCAATCATTTTTACATTTTCAATCTCGCCGGGAGGCTGCAGAACGGAATCGGCAAAAAAAGCCACGGTCGCAGACCCGAACACATCCACCGCCGCCCTCAGCACAAGGGAACTGTCAACTCCTCCTGAAAAAGCGACCGCACCGGGAGACCTGTTGACAATGGCGAGCAACTGCTCATATTTACCGGGAAATGACATCCGGGAGCTTAGACCAGAGAGACGAATAAAATAAAAATCCCCAGGGCAAACCCTTTTGCTGAACGCAAAACTTTCTCGTTCCTCGAAAGTGGGGTATTCAATTGAATTTATCGTGCATAAACGCAGCAAGCTGCGGGGAATTAAAGCCGAATAGAGATTGAAAAGACAATCAACCTCGGGCACAGAAGAACTTCCCCGATCATCATTTATCGGGCAGGGTTCTAAACGGAATTCCGAGGACAAACCCCTCTTCCGCGACCCATTTCTTAAGGGTTTCGGCAATCTCGCGAGCCCTGACCACACTCGATAATGGGGCCGTCAGGACTTCCTTGCCGTTCACCTCGATCTTTCCGCTCTTCAGCTCGGCATAGCTGACTTCCCCATAGTTTCTGGCAATCCCGTGGGAGTAATCGTGGGAATAGTCGACGACCTGGGTAAAGATATCCTCATCTGCTATGCCGGTGAAGCCGGCAATCTCCTCGTTCAGCACTGGAATCGGCACCCCGATCCCCACCGCAAGAGTTGACCCGTAGCCCTGCATGCTGATTCCTTTCAACCAGCGGGAAGACATGGCTTTCAAGTCTCCCTGAACCATGATGGTCCCGGACGGGCGCCGGGGCACTCCGTTTTCGCTTCTCAGTGCCCCCGGGTTGTGCTGCGTTCCGTGCCAGGTGACGAAACCCTCGCCACCGCCCAGAAAGATCCTGGTCCCAAGACCGATGGTCCGGTAATACGGGTCGTTCATCAGCGGGCTCAACTGACCGGCGCTGCAATAGGTGGCATTACGCCCCTTGGGTTTTAACGTTCCCATATAGGTGTAAATGGTGTTGTCCGAGAGATTGATCGCACAGTTATAATTCTGGTAGCAGTTTCTTGGATTGCAAAGCAGTGCATACGGAAGATCTTTCAGGGTCACGCTCTTCTCAACCTTCCGGTTCGGATAGCAGTCGGTCCCGTAGCCGGTGGCCTTCAGCAGTACTTCTTTTCCGGCGACCAGATCTTCAATGACATGGCCGCCTCCATAGCGGAATTCACCCGGGAAAACCTTGTTGAGGGGGTCGTCTTCCAGGGGCTCGGTAGCGCCGATGTAGATATCGACCGCCGCAAGCCCCGCATAGGCGGGAACGTTGTTGAGCCAGACCTTTGAAGCCTTGGTTGTCGGGTTGGTGTGACCGAAATTGATAAACGCTCCCGATGAACACATCGGGGAGAAGGTGCCGGTGGTAACCACATCCACCCGCCTTGCGGCCTCGACGGATCCGTTATCCCTGACGATTGCGATCATCTCTTCGGCAGTGACCACCACCGCCTCGCCACCACGAATCCGGCTGTTGATCTCTTCAATCGTTTTATTGATCTTGAATGTGCTCATATCATGTTCCGTTTGCGTGTTCAATCCATGACCGACAGCACCTTGTGCCCGGCCTTTTCAAGGTCTCGGACCACAGGGTCGATGTCACCCTTGCCGAGCCGGAAAAAATAGACTTTACGACGGGAAGGCTGGCTTTCTGTGGCCACACTCATGATCTCAAGATGATGGCTCTTGATGATCCGGGTAACATCCTCCACCCCGCTGTCCTTGTCAACGATCACATCGAGCCTGGTCGAAGATTTCAGCAAACCCATCACCTCAATAAAACCGGAAACGATATCCGAAGAGGTGATCACCCCCACCAGCTTCTTCTTGTCCATGACCGGCAGGCCGCCGATCTTGAAATCGTGGATCAGCCGGGCTGCCTTTTCAATGCTGGAATTCACATTCACGGTCAGCGGGTTTAAAACCATGACCTCATGAACCGGAATATCCTCAACCATCGATGGAAAGAAGTACTGCCGCAAATCGCTCATGGTGATAAAACCGACCAGCTCGTCCCCTTCCATAACCGGGAGATGACGTATCGAATGCTCCTGCATAAGGGCTACCGCTTCCTGAAGGAGGGTGTCTCTCTGAACAACCACGGGGTCGGGATGCATCCAGTTTTTAACTTTCATAGAATTTCTGCCTGATTGAAAAAACCTTCATTTTTCGCCTGGTAACCCGGCAACCACAATCACCCCGGCCAGGAGCCTCGATCGACCGAAGTTCCACTCTGTGAAATGGCCGGATGCGAGAGTCTCTTCATAGAACAAAAGCACTATTATTGCAAGATTGAAACTTGGATCATCAGGAGGGGTTTAAACCTAAGCCCGGTACAGTCCATGTGGTTTTTTCGGAACGATCGGCATTTAACTTGTTGAAACTGTTGTTTCCTTTTATTATGCGCCCTTTCATTATAAAAAACATTTCAGAGAAACAGAACATGCCCGAGAGTCATAAAAAGAAAAACAAAACCGAAAAAAGCGACACTCTGCTCAAGGTCCGGAACAGAATCGACGAAATCGACCTCAATCTGCTGAACCTGATCAAAGAACGTCTTGCCTGCGCGCAGGAAATCGGGAGACTGAAAAGCAAGAACAATCTCGCCAAATGGGACCCGTTACGGGAAAGGCAGATTTTCGAGCGACTCCACGCTGAAAATCAGGGGGTATTCCCGGAACAATCATTAAACGCGGTGTTCCGCGAAATCATCACCACCTGCCGCTTGTCACAGAAAAAGGTCGATGTGGCCTACCTCGGACCGGAAGCAACCTTCTCTCATCTGGCAGGGGTCGAATATTTCGGCCAGAGTGCGGATTACCGGCCCGTGGAGACGATTGAGGATATCTTTCTTGAGATCGAAAGAGAAAGAATCCTGTACGGCATCGTCCCCGTGGAAAACTCGATCGAAGGTTCGGTTACTTCCACCCTTGATTCCTTCATGAAATGCAACGTCAAGATCTGCGGGGAACTGAACCTCGGAATCAAACACAATCTGGTAAACCAGTCCGGAGATATCCGGGACATCAAAAAGGTGGTCTCCCACTCCCAGCCCCTTGCCCAATGCCGCCAGTGGCTCAAAAAAAACCTGCCGAACATCCCGACCCAGGCTCTTTTCAGCACCGGTGTCGCCTCAAAAGCCGCTGCGGAAGATGCTTCCATTGCGGCGATTGCCAGTTCCCTGGCAGTCAAAACCTACCGGTTGCAGACGGTGGTGAAGGGCATCGAGGATTACCGCGGCAACACCACCCGGTTCCTGCTGATCGGCCGCAGCTCACCTGCCCGCAGCGGCCGCGACAAGACGTCTCTTCTCGTCGGCCTGCTCGACCGGCCGGGCGCCCTGTATGATTCGCTCAAAATACTGGCCAAAAAAAAGATCAACCTCACCAGGATTGAATCCCGACCGGTAAAAAGCGAACCCGGAAAATATCTCTTCTTTCTCGACATGGAAGGCCACATCGAAGATGAGTTTATCAAGGACGGCTGTGCGGAACTTAAGCAGAGCAGCTCCTATTTCGAGTGGCTTGGTTCTTACCCCAGATCTGCAACCTGATTTTCGACTGCTCCGGTCCTGACGATTACGGAAATTAAACCTCATTCTGGCAAGCAATGTGATTCGATGCTGATTCTGGGAATAGAAAGCTCATGTGATGAAACGGCAGCAGCGGTGCTGGATGATAACCGCCGGCTCCTTTCCAGCGTGATCAACTCGCAGATCGATATTCATGCCCGGTATGGCGGAGTGGTGCCGGAGCTTGCTTCCCGCCAGCATATAAGGAATATTTATCTCGTTGTCCAGCAGGCTCTCTCTGAAGCAGGCGTCACCCTGCCGGAGATTGACGGGCTTGCGGTTACCGAAGGCCCGGGGCTCGTCGGCTGTCTGCTGGTCGGTCACACCTTCTGCAAGGCAATCTCTCTGGCCTTGAAAAAACCGATGGTCGGGGTCGATCACCTGAACGGCCACCTGCTGTCGGTTTTCCTGGGTCCTGAGCCCCCGGAGTTTCCTTATGTGGCGATGGTCGCTTCCGGCGGTCATTCAAGCCTTTTTCTGGTCAATGATCACCATGACTTCAAACTTCTCGGCCGGACCCGTGATGATGCCGCCGGTGAAGCCTTCGACAAAGTCGCCAAACTGCTTGATCTCGGCTATCCGGGAGGTCCGGTAGTGAGCAGGATCGCCAAAGAAGGCGACCCTTCCGCAATCGAGTTTCCCAGGGCATTGCTCGGACCGGACAATCTTGATTTCAGTTTCAGCGGTCTCAAAACATCGGTGGCCAACTATCTGAATAGCCGGAACCAAAAAAATCTTCCCGTCAACACCAATGACATCTGCGCTTCGTTCCAGGAGGCAATTGTTGAGGTGATCACGGAAAAATCAATCCGGGCGTGCCGACAGACCGGTTGCGAAAATCTTGTTCTGGCGGGAGGCGTTGCCGCAAACCACCGACTTCGCAAATCACTTGCCGACAGATGCGCTACTGAAAATATCAGACTTTATCTCACACCGATCGAATACTGTACCGATAATGCGGCGATGATCGCCCTGGCCGGGTATTTCAATTTTGCCGATCGCGCCTCGGTAGCTCCCGACAGCGACGTGTACTCCAGATCAACCATTTTCCAGACCTGAACGATGAATCTCCAGATCAACCGGACACTGCAATACTATTACCTGAAACTCAAACGCCTCAAGGGGGACCCGGCTTCTCTCGCCAGGGGTGTCGCTCTGGGGACCTTCATCGGCATAACTCCGACCATCCCCCTGCATACCGCGCTGATCATCATTCTCTCTTTTCCGTTGCGGGCAAGCAAAGTCTCTTCCCTTCTCTCAAGTTTCATGGTCAGCAATCCATTTACCTTTTTTTTCCAGTATTATTTTTCCTGGTATATCGGCAACACCCTGCTGCCTGGGGTCATTACCTGGGAAAAAATGAGTGTCGTCATGGGTGCAATCACTTCTTTTGCGGGTTTCACAGCGGAAATGGCCGCCCTCGGCAAGCTTGGCGTTGCTGCAGTGTGCGTCCTTGTTCTTGGCGGATGCATCCTGGCGCTCCCTTTTACGATCGTCTCGTATTTCCTGTCGTTGCAATTCTTCAGAAAAATCGAAACCAAAAGGGCCGAACGAAGAGCCCGGCAGAACTCTCGTGACCAGCTCTCCTGACATCAAGAAAATACTCAAGCAGCACAAGCTTGCTCCGAGCAAGAAACGGGGGCAGAACTTTCTGGTCAACCCCCAGACCTCCGAGGCCATTGTCAGAAAAGCGGGGGTGACTCCAGACGACATCATCCTTGAGCTTGGGGTAGGTCTCGGGTCGCTCACCTTTCCCCTGGCCAGTGCGGCTAGACGGGTGATCGGAATCGAACTCGACCGGGGCATTGTGGAATGGTACGAACATGAAAAAACCCTTCCGGAAAATGTGGAACTGGTCCACCAGGACCTCCTCAAGGCGGATTTCGATAAAATCAGCAGTGATATCGGCTGCCGGCTGAAAATTCTCGCCAACCTCCCCTACAATGTTTCAAACCCGCTCCTCTTCAAACTCATTGAAAACCGGGAGGTGGTTGAATCGGCGACCCTGATGCTCCAGAAAGAAGTCGGGCAGAGGCTTGCCGCAGGCCCCGGCGGGAAAGATTATGGCGTCCTCTCGGTTCTGGCCGCCACCTGCGCGGAAACTGCCGTCCTGATGCAGATCGGGCCCGGCCAGTTCCATCCCCGCCCCAAGGTTGATTCCGTGGTGGTCAAGATTGTTTTTCATCCCGAATCAGAGCGAATCAAATCCCTGCCGCCATTTTCATACCCGCTGTTGAAAAAAGTGGTCAAGGCCTCCTTCCAGCAGAGGCGCAAAACTCTCCACAACAGCCTGCGGGCCTCGGGAATTGTCGGGACGGAAAAAGAAAACCTTCCCCGGGTGTTCGAGGCTTCGAGGATTGCTCCTTCCGCCAGACCGGAGACCCTTACGGTTACCGATTTCATCAATCTCGCAAACGCCATCGGTGAAGCGCCGATCCCGGCCAAACCATAACCAGGGTACATACAGACCTACGGATTCAGACATGAAAGACTTTGTACTGCAACTGACAACAAAGATCATCTTCGGCAGGAACAAGATCTCGGAAATCGGGAATGAATGCCGATCTTACGGCAGGAAAGCGCTGCTCGTCTATGGCGGCGGCAGCATCAGGAAAAACGGCATCTATGATACGGTAACCGATTCCCTGCGAGCCGCAGGAATTGAAATCATCGAGCACCCGGGAGTTGTCTCAAACCCGGTGCTGAGCCATGTCCGGGATGGTATCGCACTGGCAAGGCAGAATGATGTGGACATGGTGATCGCGGTCGGCGGCGGCAGCGTGATCGACAGCGCCAAGGCGATTGGCGCCGGAATGAAAGCAGAGCACGATGTCTGGCAGTTTTTCAAAGGCAAGAAATCCGTAAAGGAAAAGCTTCCGCTGCTCTGCGTCCTCACCATTGCTGCCGCAGGCTCGGAAATGAACGGCGGCATGGTCCTGACCAATGAGGAGACAAAGCATAAATTCGGGGTGGGCAGTCAGCTCCTGAAACCGGAAGTTTCGATCCTCGACCCGGCGGCAACCTTTTCGGTCCCTCCCGACTACACGGTCTACGGCGCCGTCGACGCCATCGCCCATATCCTTGAATTCTACTTTACCACCCAAGAACCCGCCCCGGTCCAGGACCGTCTGATGGAAGGGCTGGTCATCAATATCATGGACAGCTGCGAGCGGGTACTGGCCGACCCGCACGATTTCAACGGTCGGGGCAATCTCTTGTGGTGTGCAACCCTCGCCCTGAACGGCATCACGGCAGCCGGACTCGGAATGGTCGGTTTCCCGATGCATATGATCGAACATTCCTTAAGTGCACTCTACAATGTGCCCCACGGAGCAGGCCTCTCAGTGGTCATGCCTGCCTGGATGAAGTGGCGGAGTGAGCGATTCCCGACAAAATTCGCCCAGTTCGGGCGGCGGGTTTTCGGGATCACCGAACGAGACGACCGGAAAGCCGCCGATGAAGGCATCAAACTTCTCCACGACTGGTTCGTCAAAGTGGATTCCCCGGTCACCCTTGCTCAACTCAATATCCCGGAATCAGAGCTGCCGCAGATAGCCGAAAACGCTCTCGCTCTGGCAAAGCTCTGGCGCCTCGGGGAATATGATCGGGAAACAATCATCAAAATCCTGAAATACTGCAATTCTCCGGTCGGATAATGCGCAAACCCTCAATGGGAGTCTGTTAAAGGTTACTCTCTGACATTTTCGTTCTGTGCCGTTTTGCCGTGTTCCGCTTCACTTCGATTGCCGAAGCCGAGTGAAATCCAGGCCAGACGGCCCATCCAGCGAACCGGTTGCAGGGGTCTTGCCAGGGCCTCCGGATAGGGAAGATCCGGCAGAGGTCCCTCTTCCGGTAGATAATTCAGCAGGAGCGAGACCGCAACACCCAGAAAAATGGAAATCGCAAAACAGATGCGAAAGCCAAGGATGCCCGCATGATCAATCAGCTGTCCCGCGAGAATCGGCGGAATGCCGTTGGCCAGGGAAACACCTAAAATCCACAGGGAGGTGTAACCGGTGCGGCCTTCATTTTTCACCAGACCGAGCATGGTCCGGGCCGCCACCGTCGACAGGCTGATACTGAAAACCATGCTGCCGACCATGGCGAGCACGGCAAGGATAAAACCAAATCGGCTGCCGGGAATGAGAAAGAACCAGAGGATGGTTGCGACCGCGTGCAGGAGCAACATTCCGGCCATGACCCGGTTACCGCCTTTCCTTTCGGCCCGACTGGACCAGGAACTGACACTCAGGGCGACGGCAATGCCGCCAAGCGCCGTGATCAGCATAATCGTACCGTCGGTAAAAAGCATGATATCCCGGAGGTACATGACGGAAGAACTTCCCACCCACATGAGTGAAGAGAGGGCAAGGGAGATCACGATGATAAAATGACGGTATGGTTTGTCACCGAACGCCTTGTAGAAGGAATCATATCGCCGTTCATCCCCGGCCAGTTTCGGACTCTGCCGACCGCCGGGCATCAATAAAAGCATGCCGACGCTGACAAAGCCGGTCGCAACTCCGATCCCATACACCATGAAAAAAGAGGAGATTCCGCCGAAATGCGCCAGAATCCATGAGATCAGGACCGCCAGCAGAATGTTGGCACCCTGCACCAGGATCGTTTCGGAGTTGAAATAATCGGCAAAATTCTCCCGGGGAACAATCTCGTGAAGCCATGGATACCAGGCACCTACGCCGAAAGCCCTGACCAGGGAAAAGGTAAGAACTGCCAGCAACAGCACCACCCACGCCGCTTGCTGTCCGTAATGCAAAGTGACCGCAGGAATAAAAAACACCGTTGAAATGAGAAGGTTACGCAGCAGCCAGCACGTAATCAGCAGTTTTTTCGGACCGAACAATTCAACCGCGGGAATACTCATCACCACCAGGAGCATGGAAACCGGAATAAAAGAAATCAGCAGGCCGACAAGGTCTGCCGGCATCTCCAGGGATCGGGCAAAGAGAATCAGCACCTGGCCGACAACACATTGCCATGAAGCAAGGTTGACGAGCGAAAAGAAAAGAAAAGCACGCGGTGCCGGAGTAAGCCGCGCAAAAGATTTAATCAAAGGAAAATCCATGCTTTTTCTCACCCAAAAAAATATCCAAAAATGAACTGCCCCTTAGCAGAGATAACGAACAGCGTGAAACTTCGAACCGCATTGATGGAACCCCTGAAGTGATTAAACACGCCCTGCCGCACAGCTTCACCTCTTATTTTTGGCTTGGGGACAAATTATTTATTGGCAAAGTTTTTTTCATCTGATAATTATGGGCACAGGTGAATTTAAGTAATCGCTATCATTATCTCACCGGGGGCAAAATGGCATCACAAAATAAAAAGGATGATCTGGACAACTATATTCCAGCGCCCGAAGAAGAACTATTCTACGAGCAGACCATCAGACGGTTGCGGACAGAAGTCGACAAGGGCAAAACATACGCCCAGGCATGCAAGTCTGTCCGGGAGATCGACACCGATCTGCATAGCGAGATTGTCGATGATTTCCTGAAAATCCTCATCGCAGAACGACATTTCGGTGAAGGATACGGAATCGATGATATCGCCCTGCTCCTCGATGTCTCTTATGACAAGATTGAGGCAGTCAGAGACTATATGCTCCGCGAAATCAGCAATAATCTCTCCCGGGAAAAAGGCTGGCCCAACAGCAAACTTATTCATTAAACCATTTTTCTCCTATGTTTATGCTTGCCTGACCGGTTTCGGCATCACCCGGTGCATGGTCACGAAACCGTGGTTGTTCTCTGGAAACGTTTCCCCGCCGCCCCTCTCTCGACTCCCTGCCGACTGGATACTTTTTTCCCACTTCAGTCCGACCTGGATAAAATGTATCCAGAGTTTTTATACAGGTGTCATTTCAGGTTCCAAATTTTCTCCCCTTCCCGCTGATACCTGGACCCTCAATGATCAGGCATAATAATTGCTTTCACTACTTCTAAACTATGGAACCGTTTCAAAACTTTATACCCGGAAATTCATTTGAAGATTTGTCGGGCAAACTGTAGTTTGAAATCATGAAAAAAATCGGAAAACTCCTCAATACCACCAGACTCGCCTTTATCTCTCCGTGGCTGCTGGCTACGGCGGTAGGACTGCTCCTGTTGATCATCAGTATTTTTGCCGCCACCAATCTGCACCGGGGCAAAACCCTGCTCACCCAGGCAAAGTTTCAGAAAGGCATGGACCTGATCCGCTTTGTCGGGGCCGGAGCAAGAGCCTCGACAATGAGCGGCACGCCCGTATCGGCGCATATTCAGCAGCTGATAGAGCAGACAGCAAACGATGATGAAATAGTCAGCATCTCAGTCATTAACGGTGACGGGAAAATCCTGGCCCATAGCAATCCCGATCTCGTCGGCAAGATTGCCAATGAAGACATTGAACTGTTCGGCAGAACTACCCCGGGAGGAAATTTTCGGGTTGTCGATGCAAAACCGTCCGGAAAACGCGCCCTGGAAGTCTTCCACAATTTCAACCCTTTCAGGCCTCGACATGGCCGGATGATGCGCCGAAATTCATTCGGCAATAAAGACCCCGAATTGTGGAGGCCTCAGCCCCGCAGGAATCAGGATCCAACAGCCATCAATGAGTGGTGCAGACAACCGACGGAAAACGGACCGGAGTTTATCGATGAGCAGAACCTGCTCATCAAGATCGCCCTCGATATGGAAGAACTGGACAAGCTGATCAGCCGGCACCGGGTCAACATCGTGTTTATTTCCATGGTCCTGCTTCTGGTGGGTCTTGGCGGGTGGCTTTCCCTTCTCACCGCCCAGGGGTACAGAGTTTCCCAGAAGACCCTCGAGCACATGCAGGCCTTCATGGCCCTGCTTGTTTCCAAACTTCCGGACGGCATCGTGGCCACCGACAGTGAAAACAGGGTCATCAGCTTCAACGAAACCATGACCCTGATCACCGGAATGAAGCCCGGCGAACTGATAGGACGCACCGCGACTCAATCGCTTCCGGAACAGATCGTTCCTTTTTTCAGGCTGGCTGAACAGGCAGAGGTCCTTGACCGTGACATCCTGTATATCGGGCAGAACGGTCAGAAATTCAATCTGCTGGTCAGCTCGGTGCCGATCATCAATAACAGCGGGCTCTTCACCGGCAGGGTTCTTCTGGTGCACGACATCACCCGGCTGAAAAAACTCGAAAGCGAGATCAGTCGCAACGAAAGATTCATCGCCCTTGGCAAGATGGCTGCCGGCGTGGCTCACGAAGTACGAAATCCCTTAAGTTCGATCAAAGGTTTTGCAACCCTGATCGGTTCCCGATTCCCCGAAAACAGTGAGGAATACCATACCGCACAGTTAATGATCAGTGAAAGTGAACGGCTCAACAGATCAATCTCCGCCCTGCTGAACTACGCCAGGCCGGCCGAACTCGATCTCTGTGAAGTAAACATCGGAAATCTTGTCAGAGATTCCCTGCAGCTGGTGGATGCGGATGCCGGAGAGTCAGGAGTGGAAATTATCATCAGCAACACCCTTGCGCATCCGGTTGTCACATCCGACCCCGATCGCCTGAAGCAGATTCTCCTGAACCTGGTATTGAACAGCCTCCAGGCAATGCCCGACGGGGGCACCCTTACGGTCTCACTCGCCAGGGGAAGTGGTGCCGACGAATACAAAATACAGGTTCAAGACACCGGATGCGGCATTGCCGAGAAAGATATGGCCCATGTGACCGACCCATACTTTACAACGAGAAAGGATGGAACTGGGCTCGGGCTGTCACTGGCGTTGAAAAACATTGAAGAACTCGGAGGGAATCTGGAAATTCAAAGCGAGGTCGGTTCCGGAACCTGCATCACGATCACCCTGCCCGTTTCCGGACCCTGACTCCTACTCCCGGACCCTTTTGATTCGCGCGCCGACGGCCAGGAGTTTTCCAACCAGATCATCATATCCACGGTCAAGGTGATACACTCTGGACAGGTGGGTCTCACCCTCGGCGGCCAGAGCGGCAATCACCAGTGAAGCGCTGGCCCTGAGATCGGTGGCCATAACCGGTGCACCGAAAAGTTTGCGGCCGCCTTTGACTATGGCACTGTGGCCATCGACCATGATATCGGCGCCCATTCGTCGCAACTCGGCGACGTGCATGAAACGATTTTCGAAAATTGTCTCAGCAATAACGCTTAACCCCTCACTGACACTCATCAATGCCATCATCTGGGCCTGGAGGTCGGTCGGGAATCCGGGGTAAGGTTGGGTTTTAATATCAACGCTCTTCAATGTTCCTGATCGGCCGACCTTGATACTTTCTGATTGTTCCTCAATATCAAGACCGACGACTCTTAATTTCTCAAGCAGGGCCGGCAGATGGGCAGGACGACAGTTTCTGAGCTCCAGTTCCCCTCCGGCAGCGCCGGCGGCGATCAGATAGGTTCCGGTTTCAATCCGATCGGGAATGATGGCGATTTCTGCGGGGCGCAGCTCTTTTACCCCTTCAATCACCAGTCGATCAGAATCCCTGCCCTGGATCGAAGCCCCCATACCGACCAGCATGTCGATCAGGTTGCCTATCTCCGGCTCCCGGGCGGCATTTTTTATAATCGTAACCCCTTCGGCGAGAGTTGCCGCCATGAGGAGGTTCTCGGTCCCCGTCACCGAAGGGATATCAAAGAGGATAGTACTCCCCTGAAGACGTCCGGCAACCTTTCCCTCGACATAACCGTGCTCGAGGCTCAGATCCACTCCCAGCCGGGCAAGCCCCTGCATGTGAAAATCTATCGGCCGCGCACCTATGGCACACCCCCCCGGGAGAGAGACCCTGGCCTGGCCCTGTCTTGCCAGCAGCGGGCCGAGAACCAGCACCGAAGCCCGCATGGTTTTCACCAGCTCATAGGATGCCTCGATATTGGTGATGGTATCAGTACTGATCAGCAGGGCATTATCTTCTGCCCGTCTATGCCAAACGGCGCCAAAGGATTCCAGGAGGGAGAGCATGGTCCTGGTGTCCCGCAGGTCCGGAACATTATGCAGGACATGTTCTCCGGGAGCCAGCAGGGTTGCAGCCATCAGCGGCAGGGCCGCGTTCTTTGCTCCGCTTATCTCAATCACCCCATGTAGCGCAGGGCCGCCTTCAATAACAATCTTGTCCATCAGGATTTTCCTTCACTATAAATTTAAGAATTGAAGCTCCTCACAGCAGAGAGCAAACAGCGGCAGACTTCGCGAGCGACAGGCAATACGCTGCACTTTGCATATCCACCCGGAGTTGACAGTCGGAATATTTCTCAGATTGCTCTACCGACCGCGATCCTCGATTGACCGCTGTAATCCTTCCTGATCTTTACCAGTTCCATGCCGGGAGATTCGGAAAAGATATCTCGCACCATCTCCTCCTGATCATATCCGATCTCCATAACAAGCATGCCTCCTTTTTGCAAACATCTCCTGCTTTCGGGGATCATTGTCCGGTATGCGTCCAGACCATCCCTGCCACCATACAGGGCCATCTCCGGCTCGAAGTCCAGCTCAGGCTGCAGCTGTGCCCGCGAATCAACTGCCACATATGGCGGATTGGAGATTATGATTGCAAACGGACAGTCGCTGCGCAGATGAGAAAGCCAGTTTCCATTCATCAGAAAAACCCGGTCGGCAACATTATGCCTGACCATATTCTCCCAGGCCACTTCAAGCGCATTGAAAGAGAGGTCGCTGGCAAACACTTTTGCCAAAGGCAGCTCAAGGGCAAGGACAACCGGGATGACCCCGCTGCCGGTCCCCAGATCGAGCATCCTGCCCTGATAGGTGTTGTGATTTTCTACCAGAGCAAGAACCTCTTCAACAAGCAGTTCTGTTTCCGGTCTGGGAATCAGAACCGAAGGGGTCACTCGGAAAGGCAGGGACCAGAATTCTTTTTCCCGGACAATATATGACAACGGTTCCCTGGCAATCCTTCTTCGTAACGATTCCTCAAATTTTTCCAGCTCGTGGTCCGCAAACCGCCGCTCCGAAAGAATGAGATCAACCCGCTTGATGCCAAACAGATATTCAAGAAGGAGCGCCGCTTCTAGATCTGCATCGGGGACGCCGTTTTCCTCAAGCCGGACAACGGATTTTCTGTAGAGTTCTCTGGGAAGCATATGATTATCAAAAAATGGCGGGCACTGCAGACGTAATCTGAAAACAAACCGGGAAACCCGGAACACAATGGATCATCCGAAGGGCAGCGTGTTGCATATTCCATGCAAAAGCCCTGGAAAAGGCCTTTTACTGCAATGTTTTCAGGGCTTCAGCCTGATAGTGGGTAATCAGGGGAACGATGATGTCTTCAAGTTTGCCCAGTATTACATCTTCAAGTTTGTACAGGGTAAGATTGATCCGGTGATCGGTCACCCGACCCTGGGGGAAATTATAGGTCCTGATCCTCTCGCTGCGATCACCCGTTCCAACCTGACTTTTCCGATCAGCAGAAATTTTGTCATGCCGTTCCTGCTCCATCGCATCCAGAAGCCTCGCCCGAAGGACTTTCAAAGCCTTGGCCTTGTTTTTATGCTGGGACTTTTCGTCTTGGCAGGTCACCACGAGACCGGTCGGCAAATGGGTGACCCTGATGGCGGAATCCGTTGTGTTGACACTCTGCCCACCAGGTCCGGATGAACGGAAAACATCGAAACGCAGTTCATGAGGGGCAATGTTCAGTTCAACCTCCTCAACTTCAGGAATCACCGCCACCGTCACTGCGGAAGTATGGATCCGCCCCTGGGTTTCAGTCTCGGGCACCCGCTGCACCCGGTGAGCTCCGGACTCATACTTCAGTTTGCTATAAACCTTGTCCCCGCTGATCAGGGCAATAATCTCCTTGAAACCGCCGATCCCGATCGGATTACTGCTCATGACCTCAACTTTCCATCCATTCGCTTCCGCATAGCGCGTATACATTTTATAGAGATCATTGACAAAAAGGGCCGCTTCGTCACCACCTGTCCCGGCCCTGATTTCAAGAAGAATATTTTTCTTGTCATTGGGGTCCTGCGGCAAAAGGGTGATTTTCAGTTCCTGCTCAAGTTCTTCCACTCTTTCCGTAAGAAGATCAACTTCCGCCCTGACTAATTCCTGCATCTCTTCGTCTTGCTCGCTTCTCAGGAGTTCCCGGTTGTCCCGAAGTTGTCTCTCAGCGGTCTTGTACGCATCATACAGCTCGTTCAGTCGCAACACATGGGCGTGCTCTTTGGCAAGTTTCGCAAACTCTTCCTGATTTGCAATCTTCGCCGGTTGAGAGAGTTTGCTCTCAAGTTCTTTGAGTTTTTCCCCTATATTTTCAAACTGTGCGAACATCATGCATGTCCTGTAATCTGTCTGGCATCAGACAGAGATGAATTGAATACGCTGTCCGGCAAAAAAACCCGCCTTGCTTATGCCCTGAAAAACCCAAGGGCCCAACTGTGGATAAAACTCCTCAGATGAGCCCTTGAAAGAAAAATCGTCAAACAAAAGACAAAAAGTCGCGGCTAGTCCTTCTTGAAATGCTTGGCGTACTTCTTGTTGAATTTGTCGATTCGGCCGGCAGTATCAACAAGTTTCTGTTTGCCGGTAAAAAACGGATGACAAGCTGAGCAGATCTCGGTTGCGATCTCTTTATCAACCGAACCCAACTCAATCTCGTTCCCACATGCGCATGTCGCCTTTATTTTATGGTATTCAGGATGGATACCTTCTTTCATTTTTAACAGCCTCCACTATTCTGATTGCAGAAAATCGGTATTAAAAGGACTCTGATGCCCGAAAAAAAATCAATGCCGTTGCACTGACCGCTCATCTCTATCAAGGGAAGAAGAATATACCCCAATTTCTTAATTTGGCAAGAAAAGATTGGGGCCTGATACGAAACATCCTCGCATCGTATTCTTCGCACTCACATATTATTGAAGCTCCCCGCGGCAGATAAGCAAGCGGAGTGCGAATTCGAGCCACGGGGAATCTTCGAATGGAAGGTTGCTTGCATCAGATTCACTCACTACCCCCGCAGCAGATAGCGAACAGCGTGAGATTCCGAGTCTCCTTGCAGTTGCTTCCCTCGAGCTGCGGGGAATGCGTTTCGCTGTGCATATTCAATGAATTGGTGAAAAAGAAAAAAACATGGACTGCCGGTCAAGACAGGATCACACATTATCCGTTCATTGACTCAAAAAACTCCGCATTACTCTTTGTCCGCTTCATTTTGTCCCTCAGAAACTCCATCGCATCAACCGGGTTCATGCTGGAAAGAAGTTTTCGCAAAATCCACATCCTGTTCAAGACATCCGGCGCAAGGAGCAACTCTTCCTTCCTGGTCCCGGAGCGGTTCAGATCAATGGCCGGGAACACTCTTTTATCGGCCAGTTTTCGCTCAAGCACTATCTCCATGTTGCCGGTGCCTTTGAATTCTTCAAAGATAACTTCATCCATCCTGCTGCCGGTTTCTATCAGGGCCGAAGCGATGATCGTGAGACTCCCGCCCTCTTCGATATTCCGGGCCGCACCAAAAAAACGTTTGGGCCGATGCAGGGCATTGGAATCCACACCACCTGACAATATCTTTCCGCTGGGAGGGACCACGGTATTATATGCTCTGGCAAGCCTGGTGATACTATCGAGAAGAATCACCACGTCTTTCTTGTGCTCTACCAATCGCCTGGCTTTGCTCAAAACCATCTCAGCCACCTGAATATGCCTTTGCGGCGGCTCATCGAAGGTGGAACTGACAACCTCGGCATCAACACTGCGGGCCATATCCGTTACTTCTTCAGGACGCTCATCAATCAGCAGAACAATCAGTTTGATCTCTTTGTGGTTCTTGGTGATCGAGTTGGCAATGTCCTTGATCAGAACAGTCTTGCCAGAGCGGGGGGGGGCAACAATGAGCCCGCGCTGTCCTTTGCCGATCGGCGAGACAATGTCCATGATCCGCATGGAGTAATTATCGGAACGCCTTTCAAGAATGATCTGCTCTTCGGGATGAAGCGGGGTCAGGTTGGAGAAGAGTGTTTTCTCCCTGGCTTTATCAGGAGGATCGTAATTGACTGAATCGACTTTGAGAAGAGCAAAATAACGCTCACCTTCCTTGGGAGACCTTACCGGCCCCTCAATAGTATCCCCGGTACGGAGACTGAGACGTCTGATCTGGGACGGAGAAACATAGATATCGTCGGGTCCGGGCAGGTAGTTATAGTCAGGAGCGCGCAAAAATCCGAACCCGTCGGGAAGGATCTCAAGGACACCACTTCCACGGTTCGTGCCATTCTTGTCTTCCAGAGCAGCCTGAGCTTTGACTATGGCAAAGATCAGCTCCTGCTTGCGCAGGCCGCTGATGCCTTCGACCTTGTACTCCTTGGCCATTTTTGTCAACTCGTTGATCTTTAAAAGCTTAAGCTCGGACAGATTCATGCTGTGTGCTTCTCCTTGTGAATATTGAGGATAGGGGAATTCGGAGGTGTAAGATTACAGGTTGAAAATCTAATATCTTTTCCGCAGGGAATTCTTCAACATACCAATACATTGAAGATCAATTCTGCAGTAATTTGTGCTGATGGAATGTTTACTGTAGGAATAAGTTAATTTGATCCTGATAAAATAAGATCTTAAAAAGGAATAATCCCTCGATGCATCGGATTATATCAGTTTATTTGTCAAGGATGGAATAAAAAAAACAGGATATCCAAATTTATTGGTAAGAAAGATATCTGTCAAGCTTTTTAATCAGAAACAAGACCGGGGGTGGCGGATAAATGATATCGTTACCCCACGGGTATCGCTGAGCCCCTCATAGACAGCGAACTCGGTTTGCGGCCAATAGACCTATATGGTATGAAGAGTTCTCAAGTTAAACCAGAGGTACATGGATGAACAACTCCCGTTTTCTCATACTGCTGATATCATGTCTTATTCTTGCATCACCGGAAATCTCCAATCCCTCCCCTCCCCCTGTCACTTCTGAAACAGAATTCAAAAAAAACTGGCAGGAACCCCTCACCGGCATGAAATTTGTCTGGCTTGAGGGCGGTTGTTTCCAGATGGGGCAAAGCCCTTCAGAAAAAAAACTGCTGAAAAAAATAGCTGGCGATTCCGACTACGAAAAATACTATGCCGACGAATTGCCGCGACATGAAGTCTGCGTTGATCCTTTCTGGATCGGGATCCATGAAGTCACCCAGAGAGAATGGAAAAAAGTAATGGGGTATAACCCGTCTCATTTTTCTGAAAGTGATGATTTTCCTGTGGATATGGTCTCCTGGGACGATGCCCAAACCTTTATCAACAAACTGAATGAAACCAACAAAGAGGGCGGGTTCCGGTTGCCGACGGAAGCAGAATGGGAATTTGCCGCCCGAGGCGGCAGTGACAAGATGTACCACACCGGCGATTCAATCAGTACCGAGCAGGCAAACTATAACGGAACGTTTGATTTCGGCCTCAATACCCGCGGCGAATATCGAAAAAGTTCGGTAAAGGTTGGAAGTTTCCCTGCCAACAGTTACGGCATTCACGACATGCACGGCAACGTCTGGGAATGGTGTAATGACTGGCATGATGAAAATTATTACAAAGACAGCCCCAAGAGCAATCCTGCAGGTCCTGAAAAAGGGGCAATGAGAGTGTTGCGGGGCGGTTCATGGTTCCGTTTCGCCGGTCATATCAGGTCGGCCACCCGTTACAAAAACAAACAGCCGGGCCAATACGCCGACACAGGATTCAGAGTGGTCAGATCTTTCCGGAAGCTCACAAAAGATCCAGACACCCATAATTTCAACGTTGATTTCTAATGTGAGGGGAAGAAATGGCGCCCAGATATATTGCCGGAGTTTCAAAGGACAGACGCCGGAAAACCGGAGCCGATTTCTGGGGCTCCGTATTACGGTGGCTTGGGGTCAGCAGCTGGATACTGATGTTCTCATATCTGGCTCTTGGCAACAAGGCCCGCCCGGAAGTCCGGACCGAGCTGGATATTAAACACGACATCGCCATTCGTGCCGACTGGGACATCATTCTCGCCAAATACATCTTCATCCTGATGATTCTCGGCTTGGTCATCAGTATTATCGGATTTTTTGTTGTTCAGAAGAGAAACAGAAGAAGGACCGACGAATTTACCTACTCCGTTCTGATTCTCGGACTCGTCTCGGCCTGCGGCATCATCTATTATCTTTTTGCCCTGTAGGCTTGCCGCTTTAAACAAACCGCGCTTCAAAAAACCGACAGATCACAGGGCTTCCCGACTTCTATTTCCTGGTTTCTTTCATGAACAAGTAGAAATTCCGGCATTTCTTGACCCTGAAGAGGTAGAGTTTCTTATCCGAGTCCGTCGAATCCTTGATCACCTCTTCTATCTTGTCGCACTCGGCGATCACCTCATCAAGTTCGTTCATACTCATTTTCTCGGCAGCCTGGGTGTTTCCACACGCTTTCTGAAAATCTTCCCGCCATCCGGCCACACAGGTCCCTGGAACAATGACATGAATAAAGAGAATAAAGGCCGAACAAAACAGACAGGTCCTGAGCATAAAAAACCTCTACTGATTCTTGATTGCCGGATGACAGCTTTTACAGTCATTCAGTGGGAATGCAACGCGCAGATGACAGACTCCGCAGAACTTGTCTTCCAGGATATATCTCATCAGAAAATGTTTTGTGGTTTTCTTTTTGATGTTGAAAATATCCGGATGACAATTGGAACAATCAAGCCATTTCACATGAACATCGTGCGGAAAATACGCGGGCGGCACATATGGCCACTCGGCCTCAAGTTCAAGTTTTCTGCTGAAATCCAGAGCTTTTTCGTCCTTGCTGAAAATACTGTATAAAGGCTGGATCCTGCCGCTTTTTATCGCTGCCGACCAGTTCACTTTGTTCCCGTATTTCGCCTTCTGCAAAGGGCCGGTCAACTCTGCAAACCTTTCAGGACTTGAGGACAAACGACCGGTGTGACAACGCCGGCAGTTCTCCTCCGTATGCCCGAAAGCCTGTTTACCGTCATGGCAGGCGCCGCAATAAAGCCCGTTCCGATTGTCTTCTTCGGTAATATCTGTTCCCCCGGAGGAAAATGAAAACTCCAACTCAAGATGGCAGACCCGGCAGGAATATTTCAACCGGTGGCTCCAGTGTGAAAAAAAGACCGCTTCCACCTTTTTTTCCCCTTCTTCCCCCCCGATCAGGATATCACCATATTCATGGGGAGGCGGTAACGGGGGAAACTGCCAGTACTCAGCAAGAGCAGCCGTTGCCCAGCACAAGGCAAGGGCGAAAACGGTTGAGCCGGCCAGCAATCTTCTGATATATCCGGGCATTTCAGTCACACCTTACTGAAGAGGTTTTATGATTGAAAACTGTTATCAGTTCACCTGCTTGGTATGACATCTCTGGCAATCGATATTCGGGAAAGCAACCGGACCATGGCATAAACCACAGTATTTGCCATCGAAGATTTCTTCCATGCTGTATGGTTTTCCACCTTTTTTGACCCCGAATATCTCAGGATGGCAGAGTTCACAGCCATTCCACACCGTATGTTTTTCATGCGAAAAGATAATTTCAGGCATGTTTTTTTCCAGGGGTTTCAAGCCGAATTCTTTGGGATTCTCAATCTTGTCCCTCTTGATTGAAACTCCTTCAAGGTAGTCTTTGATTTTGATCAGTCCCTCATCTTCCGCTTTCATCCAGTCAATACCGTTGCCGAATCTTTCCTGGGGCATCTGCTTCCTGAAATCATAAAAATCATTTTTGAACTGTACCTTCTCCCCTTGGGAGTGACACTTTATACAGTTCATGATCGTATTTCCTTCAACATCCCTGGTCTTCGGGCCAAAAGCCCGGGTACCGTTGTGACACGAACCGCAGTAGAGACCATTTTCATTGTCCGCTTCCATGATATTGGTCCCCCCTGCCTGCATGGCAAAGCCGATATCAACATGACACAGGCGGCAGGTAAATCTGGCCCGATGGACCCAGTGATTAAAAACCACCGGCGCCATATTCGCCTGACGGGAATAGTTGTTGATCACGACACTCCCGAATTCATGGGGTTTCGGCCTCTTCTTCTTCACGCCAAAAGTCTCGGCATATGAAAACGCCCCGGTGATCAGGATCAGCAGAACAACCAGCACTGAAAACAGTTTCTTAACCATCAGCTTTCCTTCCTTAATCTATTTTTTATCAAGTTCATTTTAGCCGGGCGTAAAACATCATAGCAAAAAGAGACAAGTGCAACAACAGGACATGTAGAATTTCCCGACGTCACTTTCAACATGGCCGAACCAGCCGGCAACGATGAACCGCTCCCGGAGGAACCATAACACCAAATTAATGTTAGACCATAATCAACAAAAAGCGCTGTAAAGTCAAATACAATTCACATTATCCAGAGCGGGTTTCAGCCTCCGGATTTAACGGGCTGAAAGAACCTGAGACGCAGGGCATTGGTCACAACCGACACCGAACTCATCGCCATGGCAGCACCGGCAATCATCGGATTGAGAGTCGGTCCACCGAAAATATAGAGAACTCCAGCCGCAACGGGGATTCCGACTACATTATAGATGAAGGCCCAGAAAAGATTCTGCCGGATATTGGCCATGGTGACCCTGCTCAGAGAGAGCGCCGTGAGCAAACTCGACAAATCTCCCCGCATCAGGACAATATCCCCTGTCTCGATGGCAACATCAATCCCGGTGCCCATGGCGATCCCGACATCAGCACGGGCAAGGGCCGGTGCGTCATTAATCCCGTCACCAACCATCGCTACCCTGAAGCCCTGCTCCTGAAGACCGGCAACTTTCCCGGCCTTGTCTTCCGGCATCACCTGGGCGATAATATCAGTAATTCCGGCTTCTGCGGCAATGGCCCTGGCGGTCACCTGGTGGTCACCGGTCATCATGATGGATCTCACTCCCATATCTGCGAGGGCTTTCACGGTGGCAGCCGCCTCCGGTTTGATCTGGTCGGCCACCGCGAGCAGGGCGACAAGTATTCCATCAAGGGCCAGATAAAGAGCTGTCTTCCCTTTCCCGGCAAGTTCCGCAGCAGAATCGATAACAGTGACATTGTCGAGCCCCACCACCTGCTTCCGCTCCATCAGTTGCAAATTCCCGAGAAGGAGGTTGTGACCGGAAACAGAAGCGGAAATGCCCATCCCGGTCAGGGCCTCAAAACCTTCAGCCTCTTTGAGCTTCAGCCCTTTTTTTACAGCACCGTTGACAATTGCCTTGGCCAGAGGATGCTCCGACACCTTCTCGACACTTGCAACAAGCTGCAACGCATCTTCCTCGGCAATGGAGTCCGTGAACATGATGAAATCCGTCAACACAGGTTTGCCGTGGGTCAGGGTCCCGGTTTTGTCAAAAACCACCGTGTCGATCTTCTGCGCCTTTTCAAGGGCCTCTCCGCTTTTGACAAGAACCCCGAGTTGCGCCCCCCTGCCGGTGCCGACCATGATCGAGGTTGGCGTAGCAAGTCCCATCGCACAAGGGCAGGCGATCACCATCACCGCAACAAAGATCCGGAGTGAAAATGAAAAATCAGCAGCACCGATAAAATACCACGCAAGCCCGGAACCGACAGCGATCACCATCACGACGGGCACGAAATAGAGGCTGATACGATCAGCTAGATTTGCGATGGGCGCTTTGGTGCCCTGGGCATCCCGCACCATTTTGACAATTCTGGCGAGAACCGTATCCTGGCCGATCTTCTCGGCCCTGATGTGAATCACGCCGTTGTTATTCAATGTGGCGCCGACCACCTTGTCACCGGTTTTTTTATTCACCGGCATACTCTCTCCGGTCAGCATTGATTCATCAACCGTGGAGACCCCCTTAACCACCGCACCGTCAACGGGAATCCTTTCTCCGGGTCTGACAAGCAGGACATCGTTCAGGACAATATCCCCGACCAGTATCTCCTGCAGCTCATCACCTTTAACCAGGGTTGCCTTGTCGGGGGCAAGTTCCATAAGTTGCCGGATCGCGTCCGAAGTCCTTACTTTTGATCTGGCCTCCATGAATTTCCCGAGGGAAACAAGTGAGATAATGACACCGGCAGACTCAAAATAAAGATCTCTCACCTTATTGAAAACATCAATGCCCAGACAGATTTCACCAAAATTCCAGCTGCTGTAGATAAACGCGGCCCCGGTACCCACGGCAATCAGGGAATCCATATTGGGGGCGCCACGAAAAAGGCTCGGGAAACCAACAAGATAAAAACGCCGCCCCAGCCACATCAAGGGGAGAACCAGGAGCAGCTGGACCAGTCCGAAAACAAGGGGCGAGTGAGACGGAGCCATAAACTGAGGCAGGGAAATGCCGACCATCTCCCCCATTGCCACTACAAGTAGAAGTGCGCCAAGGATCAGGGTCGGAACCAGCTCCTTTTGCATGGCAGCAAGTTTTGCAACCGCTTTGTCACCCGATGAAACGGAGATATCCTTCGAACCTAGCGGGTTGGCGGTAAAACCCAGCTTTTGAATACTCTCGATAATCTGTTCAAGGCTGGTATGAGCAGGTGAATAGACCACCCGGCCGCTGGCTGCAGGCAGATTCACTGCAACGGAACTGACCCCGGCCAGGCCTGCGACAACCTTCTCGATCCTTGAAGAACAGGAAGCACAGGACATCCCCTCGATTGACAAGCTGGCTTCCTGAAACTCTTCAGGCATCACCAGCTCAAAACCAAGTCCGGAAATTTTTTCGCTGATTTCCCCGATGTCCGTTTCGGTTTCATCCCAGCGGACATCCAGGGTTTCAGCGGCGAGATTGACACTTGCCGCCTTCACCCCGCTCATGGAGCCGAGAACTTTTTCAATCCTCGCAGAACAGGCTGCACAGTGCATTCCCCTGATATCTGCAACCATCGATTTTATGTTGTTTTCCAGCGAAATATGGTCACTCATATCTACCCCTGTGGCGCGAAAAAACAGTTAAGTATTTTCTTAACAACCTATTGACAATAGTAATAATGAGATAATAATAAACAAGAGAATTTACTATTTCTTTATGGATTTCAGGCGTTTCTGGCTGACAATTTATCGGAAAAGGAGAAAATGATGCCAATTGTAAAAATTAAGGGCATGAGATGCGGCCATTGTGTCGGAGCTGTAACCACGGCCCTGAATGGGCTCAAGGGAATCAAAAACACTGTGGTCAACCTTGAAAAAGGCGAAGCTTCCTACGATGAAGAAAAGCCGGTCAGCAGGGAAGAGATCGCCAAGGCTATCACCGCCATAGGTTTCGAAGTCGAGTAGAAATGGTGATGGCGGGTGACGAGCCTCTTTCCTCTGGGCCAGATAAACATTGAAGCTCCCCGCGGCAGATAAGCGCTAGACTTCGAGCCACGGGGAATGCGTTTCGCGGTGCACGTTCAAAATACAGATTCCCCGGTCGGCCGGATCAAGGCCGGGGAGTCCTTTTTCATGGAGCCTTTTCTGCGCAAATCTCACAGAACCATTCTTACCGCAGCCTGGCTGACGAGGTCTCTGTAAATGGAATTCCGGTCATCCTCACTCTGAACAACTATTTCCAGATTCATGCTCTGAAATTTCCCGCCACTGCTTGCTCTGGAATAAGTAAGCAGCGAGTCCCGTTCTCCAACCACCCGCTGTATCACTTTTTCCAGCTCGGCTCCCTGCCCGCCGATCACCTTGAAATGCCAGGAACATGGATATTCAATATCAGGCTTCGTTTTGCACACGTTACTCTCCACAACCCAACCTCATTGATTTTCAATGCGTACCGGCACTCTTCTCCTGCCCCAGCGCAGGGCCTTGTCATGATCATCCATATACAGATCCAGACGGTCCGGCCCCTTGATGGCTCCCCCTCTGTCTTCAACCATACCCCAGCCATAGCCCGGGACATACATTCTGGTGCCGAACCGATAGTATTTGGTGTCGGCGGCGATCGTCCCGTCTTCGGGCATCAGGAGCCACGGAAAGAAAACAATTCTCACCGGGATCATCCACGGTCTTTGCAGGCTGTCCATCGAGAAAAGCCCGGGGTATGGTTCATGGGGTTCTGTGCCGCTGGCGGTTCTGCCGGTGTAAGTCCGGCCTTTCCTTCTTCCTTCGCTGACATACCTGTTCCAGAAATCAAGTTTCAGAAATTTCCAGCTGCCCCGTTCCCAGCTGCAACAATCGCCGCAGCCACAGTATGCGGTTGTAATCATTGGCCTGGAAACCGGTCTGGCGGCACAGCCTGAAAGAAACAGCAGGATCATAAGCGTGAATATGATCAAAGAGCTGTTCATCATCTCTCCAAGGCGGCAAGGCTCTAAAAAGGAGGCGGAGCCAATATCCACCCTTTCACTTTTCACTGCAGACATCATCAATCACTGCCGGACGCCGCCATTTAAAAATCCCATAGAGAGACAGGGCCAGGTAGATCGAAAAGAGGGTTGACTCTGCCAGCATCCCTTTTGAAGCGAAACAAATAATCCAGCCGATATTCGCCAGAGACCAGATCACCCAGCTTGCCACTTTCTTCTGTATGTTGAACCAGCATCCCAGCAGACTGAGAGCGGTCAATGACCATTCGAACAATTTTTTACCTCACGAAATTTTACTTTTAATATCAATATATTAGATTAAAAAAAATCTCCAAAAACAGCATCTGCAGGTCGGGACAATTTACTTGACAGAAGGGAAACAATTAATTTATGGATAAAGAGAACTCAAGATAAATGTTTGACCTTCTCATACCAGCTATTTCTGGTTTTTTCTTTAATTTTTGTTAGCTCAAAACGCACCGGACTCTTGGGGGAGAGATCTTATTTCCGGAATTTTCCGGCTTTTTCTCCCTACTGGACCCGTGCCTGTTGATTTTTGTGAATCAGTAAATCCATTCATCAGATAAGGAAAGCATCATGAAAAACTTGATCACCCCGGTCCTTCTTGCCATGGTTGCGACACTCGTCCTGACCCTTCCTGCTGCTGCGAAATGCACAGATGGCGACTGTAAGAATGGCTTGGGAACCCTGGTTTTTGATAGTAACGCAAAATATGTCGGTTCATTCAAGGACGGAAAGCTTGAGGGGCAAGGAACCCTGGAATATTCAAATGGCGATAAATATGCCGGAGAATTCAAGGATGACCATTTCCACGGTTCAGGTTCCTATATCTCCTCCGATGGGAGCAAATACGAGGGAGAATGGATTGACAGCAAAAGGCATGGCAACGGAACCCAGACTTTTGCTGACGGCAAACAGTATATCGGGCAGTTCGACCAGGACCGGAAGCAGGGAAAAGGCAGCCTTAAATTCACAGACGGCACCACCTATGAAGGTGAATTCATCGCCGATGTCGCCCATGGCCAGGGAGTCCTGACTTCTCCAAAAGGAGACAAATACACCGGCCGGTTCGAGAACGGCCTGCCCAACGGCGAGGGCACCATGTTGTATTCCAACGGCAGCAGTTATACCGGAAACTGGCAGAACAACGTCCCCAACGGCCAAGGAACCTATACCTACCCTGACGGTAAAAAAATCAAAGGTTTCTTTCGCGACGGCAACTACGTTGGAGAATAAAACCCTTGCCTTGCCGGACCATTGAACATGCACAACGAAACGCATTCCCCGCAGCTCGAGGGAAGCGACTGCAAGGAGACTCGGAGTGTCGCAGATAAGCGCAAGACTTCGAGCTCCCCTTACCGGAGTCTCACGCTGTTCGCTATCTGCTGCGTGATTAGTGAACGAATCTGATGCAAGCAACCTTCCATCCGGAGATTCCCCGTGGCTCGAAGTCCAGCGCTTTTCTGCCGCGGGGAGCTTCAAATAAACCGACAGATCAGCGCAACCTCATCAGAGGTTGCGTTTTTTTGTTTTTTTCTCTTTCTTGCATTGCCACCGGCAGCAATTTCATTTATGAATTCTTACTACACCGATGAAATTTACCATCCAAATCACCACCTGTATCTACACACTGATCCATGACTGATCTCAAAACCTTAGGCAAGTACACAATCCAATCGATCCTTGGTCAGGGCGCCATGGGGGTTGTCTACAAGGGTTTTGACCCACATATCGAGCGCACGGTGGCAATCAAAACCATCCGTATTGACTCCTTCGATCCTAAAGAACTCGAACCGCTGCTGGCCCGTTTCAAAAGGGAGGCTCAGGCGGCCGGTCGTCTGACCCATCCTTCCATTGTAACCGTTTACGAATATGGCGAAGAGGACAACACCGCCTTTATTGCAATGGAATTTGTCCACGGGCGCGAACTCAAGGAGTTCCTTGACAACAACGAACGCTTTCCTCTTGGCACAACCCTCTCCATCACCAACCAGCTTCTGGACGCCCTCGCCTATTCCCACAATCAGGGCGTGGTTCATCGGGATATCAAACCGGGGAATATTCTGGTTCTGGAAGATGGCCACATCAAGATAACCGATTTCGGTATTGCCCGGATCGAATCATCGAATCTGACCCAGTTCGGTGATGTCATGGGAACTCCCTCCTATATGTCCCCGGAGCAGTTCATGGGGCAACAGGTCGACAAAAGATCCGATATCTTTTCGGCCGGGGTTATTCTTTACCATCTTCTCACCGGTGAGAAACCCTTTCCCGGCAATTCAATGGCCACCATCATGCACCGCGCCCTGAACACTGACCCGCCAAGGGTCTCTGAACTTAACTTCCAGGTGCCGCCAAGTTTTGACTCCATCGTCTACAAAGCCCTGGCTAAAAATCCGAACGATCGTTTCCAGGATGCAGAAGAATTTGCAGCCGCCCTCAACAATGCCGGACTTGCCGGCGATGGCGTTTCATCCCTGACCGGCTCCCACCCGGTTATACCGGTTACCCGCGACGAAAAGACAATTCAACTCCATGGCGACAGACCGCCGGTCGCGGCAAAGCCAGGAACAGAGACTATTCTCTATCGCCGCGGGCGGAGCTGGGCATTGACTCTTCTCGTCCTGATCATTCTCGGTGCCGGCAGTTTCATGGTCTGGAAAATCTACACGGAAAAACTCTCGGCAGACGACCTGCAACTCCTGATCACTGAACAATACGAGGCCGTCCTCTCCCTCGTCGGCAGAACAAACAGCGACGCCCCGATTCAGGAGATCACCCAGTCCAGCAAGAAAAAACCATTGGCTGAAAACGATACGGCTTCATATGGGCAGGAAGAGGGAAAACCCGGCAAAACGGCCCCGATTAAAGTCTCCGCCCCTGCCAGCCCGGCCCCGGAGGTTGACAGACAGATTCCAGGAAAAGGAGAGCCGCCCCCTGCGAATCTGGCCTCTCCGGCAACCCAGCCCATAAACCAGATAGCGCAAAAGCCGGCCGCGACGCCTCCGATTGAAGAAACGCCCCAACCTGTCACCAGAAGAGCTGCCCCGGGAAGAATTCTGAAAGAAAGCGAGTGGTGAAATTTTCGGATTTACTGAACAGGAACCGCTTTACATCGCCAGGAGCTTTTCATTGCTCAGCAACCGGATCCCCGCCCTGCTCAGCAGCTTCGAGGCTTGATCAATGTCTGCAAAACCCAGAACCACAATCGCCTTATCACCTCTTCTCTGGGAAAAAGCATAGAGACGCTGGATATAAAGACCTGTTTTTTTAACGGTGAGGAGAATCTGGGCAAGTCCGCCAGGCTTATCAGGTGTTTCAGCGACAATAACCTGAGAACAACTGACCTCGATGCCGTTCTTCGCCAGGATGACAACCGCGCTTTCCGTATCATTGACGATCATCTGCAGATTCCTTCTGTCGGAAGTGCCGTGATCTGCAAGGGAGCAGGCCAGGATATTTATCCCGTTTTCCGCAAGCAGGGCCGCAACATCGGCCACCCTTCCCTGCACATTCTCCAATACAGCGGTAATCTCATCAACCTGCATCATTGACTCCTGCCAGTCAAACCATCCACAGAAGATCTCCCGCCGATACAGAAAACCGGGAGCAGATAACGGATTTTACACTATCCGGAGAACATTTGTCGCCTGATTTCTGGAGCCACCGAGCGGAGTCGAACCGCTGACCTACTGATTACGAATCAGTTGCTCTACCAACTGAGCTACGGTGGCTTCATGATTTCAGGGAGCCATGAGTTTTCCGCCGCAATCGGCTGCAGAGTGTCTTCCGACGGGAAAAGCCAACGAAAAATTCAACTCCGCGAACACACAGCATCACCACCTTCCGGGAAGAGATTGGTTCACTCCCGAATCGTGTGTTCTGCTAGTAGCAGTTTTATAAATAACTGTCAAGCCGGATGGAGAACAGAAGTATCCAGTCATTTACACAAAGAGTCCCCGGCAGTATAATTGTTCGGGCAATGAAGTATTGCAACCCGCTATCATCTCCATTTATCCAGAACCGGAGTCCGGATCATGAAAAACGCTCCACCCGCAAATATCCTGATTGTCGATGATGATGATTCCCATCGCTACATGCTCGCCGCCATGCTCAAAGAGTGGGGCTGGGTCACCAGTGAAGCAGACGACGGCAGCATCGCAGTGGAGCTGGTGATCGAAAGACCCTTCGATGCGATCCTGATGGATGTCCGAATGGCCGGAATGGACGGCATGGAAGCGCTGGAAAAGATCCATCATCACAACCCCGCCATTCCGGTGGTAATCATGACGGCCTACTCTTCGGTTGATGCCGCAGTTGAAGCGATAAAAATCGGCGCCCATGATTACCTGACCAAACCTCTCGATTTCGACCGACTGCGCCTGACCCTCGACAAGGCGCTGGAACACAAGCAGGTATTCGAGAACCGAATGCATCCTGCAGAGAGCAGGAAACTCTCCGCCGCCAATACCGGCATCATCGGTGAATCTGCAGAAATGGATGAACTGATTGATATGATCGCCCAGGTTGCGCCCACCGAAGCGACGGTCCTGATCGGCGGTGAATCGGGGACCGGCAAGGAGCTCGTCGCAGCGGCCCTCCACAAGTTCAGTCACCGAAAAAACGGCCCCTTCGTCCGGGTCAATTGTGCGGCACTGGTCGAAAACCTTCTTGAGTCGGAACTGTTCGGCCATGAAAAGGGAGCCTTTACCGGGGCCGACAAACGTCGTGAGGGCAAATTCTTCCAGGCCGATGGCGGCACCATCTTTCTCGACGAGATCGGCGAAACCTCTCCTGCGATGCAGGCAAAACTGCTGCGCGTTCTCCAGGAAAACGAGATCCAGCGGGTCGGCAGTGACAGTATTATCAAAGTGAATGTGCGAGTCATTGCCGCCAGCAACAAGGTCCTGGAAGAGGAGGTATCACGAAACACCTTTCGTGAAGACCTTTACTACAGACTCAATGTGGTAAATCTACAGGTTCCTCCTCTTCGGGAACGTCGTGACGATATCGCTCCGCTCACCCGTTATTTCGCAGAAAAATTTGCCCGCAACAATAACCGGACGCTGGCCGGCATCACCCCGGGCTGTATGGACATGATGCTTCATTATCCCTGGCCCGGTAATGTGCGGGAACTCGAGAATGCCGTTGAAAGGGGGATCATTCTGATGCGGGGAGATTATCTCGATGAAGAATCGCTGCCCATGACGATCCGCAACTGGATCAATCGCAATCGCATCGAAACCCCGGCCGGGTCGGAACAGGTCCCCGAAACCCTTGAAGGCGCGGAAAGAATGGTGATTGCCCAAACCCTTGCCGCGGTCGGCTGGAATAAGAGCGAAGCGGCGAGGAGACTCAATATTACCCGAAAAACCCTGCAGAGCAAGCTGAGTAAATACGCCATAAAACAGGATTGATCCCCCCTGCTGATCGAAAATTAGCATTTGACTTGCCGACTGATCTTTCGATAGCATTCAATTGTTCTCTTTATTTCAAAATGTGACAGAATTCTCAACACCTCTCCGACTACGAACTTCGGGGAGAGACGCACAGGGGCGTGCAGATGTCGATTCCAGCAGAACCCCGGCAGATCAGGGTCTACGGCCACAACCTGACTTATTACCGCGCCGGGAGAGGCAGCACGGTACTTCTGGTCCACGGGATAACCACCTATTCCTTCATCTGGAGAAATATCTTTCCCTCCCTGGCAGAACATTACGATGTCATCGCCGTCGACCTTCTGGGATGCGGTCAGAGGATTTGTGAAAATGATCGGCAGGCTGATCGGGGAGGACATCAAAATCAATCTTGCGCCGGCAGACTCGCCCGGCAATTTCATGGGAGACGCCGGAAAGCTTGAACAGATCCTGATGAATCTTGCGGTCAATGCCAGGGATGCCATACCGAACGGTGGCGAAATCACCATCTCAACCCGGACCGTTGACCTCCCCGAGATACTGACTGACGCTGCGGTCGATCTTGAAAATCATACGGGAAAATATGCCCTCCTGGAATTCTCCGACAACGGTTCGGGAATTCCTGAAGAATTATGCGACAAAATCTTCGAGCCTTTTTACACCACCAAGGAGATCGGACACGGCACAGGCCTCGGACTCGCCACTACCTACGGCATCACCCGTCAGCACCACGGGCAGATTAACCGTTACGAGCAAACCAGGAAACGGCGCAACATTCAGAATATATCTTCCCGAGGTTTCCACTCCCATTGAAGAAGAGTTTTCACGGCCACCCCCTGCCCTTCCCTGTGGAAAGGAGACCATTCTTCTTGTGGAAGACGATCACCATATACGGGAGATGCTTAATAATTCACTGACCAGAATCGGTTACACCGTCCATACCGCCGGCAATGGGCGGGAAGGATTCGATCTAGCACATCAACACGCGGGGAAAATCGATCTGCTGCTGACGGATGTGATTATGCCGCTCATGAACGGCCATGATCCGGCGCTTGCCCTGCAGGATGATTCCGGACCTGAAAATCATCTTCATGTCCGGCTACACCAACGACATTATAAACAAGCATGGCCTGCTTGAAGATGGTATAAATTATATGCTGAAACCCATATCCTACCAGGATCTGGCCACCAAAATCCGGGCCGTTCTTGATGGAAATTGACCCCACAAATCCCAGGTCATGAAAGCGTATTGATTTGAAATTCCTTTCACTTATATTCGTCTACCTCGGCGCGATACTGCTGTTCGCAAGCCTGTTCCCCACCCGCAGGCTCTGCCGGCAGGACCATCCGGGCACCTTCGTCTGGCGCATCCTGGGAATCCTGATCCTGCTGTTTATCGGCGGATATGGCTTGTACGGGTCCTTGATCCTAAAAACCGGAGAACTGCAATCGATCCATGTGATCGTGTCACTAATTATGTTCGGCGGCGGGGTCTTTGTCGCTGCGGTCGTAAGACAGACCCAGTCCGCCATCAATCACATCCTCAGAATGGCCGAGCAGGAAAAGTACCGGGCCCTCCACGACGACCTCACCGACCTGCCCAACCGCACCCTCCTGCAGGACAGAATCGACCAGCTGGTCCTCCTTTCCGAAAGATCGGAACATACCTTCACCATCTTCCTCATCGACCTGGACAACTTCAAAGAGATCAACGATGCGCTGGGGCATTTCTATGGCGACTATCTTCTGCAGCAAGTCTCGGAAAGACTGAGCAAGGCTGTCAGAAAATGTGACACCCTCGCCCGCTGGGGCGGTGACAAATTTGCGCTTCTTCTCCCAGATACCAGTGTCGAGGAAGCGGAAGCAGTCTCGATGAAAATAACCGAAATCATTACCCCGCCCTTCCAGGTTGAGGGCAACAACCTGGCCGTGGGGGTCAACATCGGCATCGTCACCTATCCGGAACATGGCCAGGATACCGGAACCCTGCTCCAGCACGCCGACATCGCCATGTACGAGGCCAAACGCAACCAGGTGAACTACTGCCTGTTCAATCCGGAAAAAAACAGGACCACCTGGGACCGTCTCATCCTGATGGGTGAGCTGCGAAAAGCGATCGAAAGCGGTCACCTCATCCTCCATTTTCAGCCGCAGATCTCAGTCCTGGACGGCAGGTTGAGCGGCATTGAGGCTTTGGTCCGCTGGCAGCACGAGAAAAAAGGGCTGATCCAGCCCGATGAATTCATCTCGCTTATCGAACAGTCCGGCCTCTCCAAACCGCTCACAAATTTTGTACTCGACAAGGCGCTCGAACACTACTCCCTGTGGCGGGAAAGTGCGATGAAGACCGGGATTTCCATCAACATTTCGGTAAAGAATCTGCACGACTTCGATTTTCCCGGCCAGGTCAAGGCGACACTGGATAAATGGGGGATCGAGCCCGACAGGCTGACTCTGGAAATAACCGAAAGCAGCATCATGGCCGACCCTGGAAGAGTGGCCCTGGTCGTGGAGAGTTTGAAGAAACTCGGTGTTCGCCTCGCCATCGACGATTTCGGTACAGGGTACTCTTCTCTCCAGTATCTGCGCCAGTTCCCGGCCAGGGAAATAAAAATAGATAAATCTTTTGTGACTGATATGCTGTCCAACGAAGACAATGCGGTCATTGTCAAATCAACCATTGATATGGCACATAATATCGGCAGACAGGTGGTCGCCGAAGGAGTTGAAGATCACGAGACAGGGGTCCTTTTAAAAAGACTCGGCTGCGATTACCTGCAGGGATTCCACATCAGCCATCCCCTGCCGCCGGACGACCTTTTTCTCTGGTACGAAAAACAAAAGGACAAACAAAAAAATGGCGCCTGATACAAATTGGATCCACCTGCGGGAGACAGCGAGCCGAGGGAGAAATTGCTCACCGGAAACGCGTGATTAACGAACACCTGGCTCCATTGAGGGTTTAAAACCTATCGCTTTCCATGTAGAGACAAGAGGTTCTGGGTATGACCCGTCAACAGAAAAGCAAGCAGCTTGAAGATCAGAGTGAAGCGTCAATGGAAAAGAAGAAGTTGGTCCCTCCGCCGGATGCCGGCTCGGCCCAGGCAGCGCCGTTATGCTTCTCGGCAATCTCCCTCACAATGGCAAGGCCCATCCCCGTACCTGTGTGAGTTGCCGCTTTTCTGCTGCGGCTGAACAGTTCAAAGATCGACTCCTTCTCGTCGTCACCCACCCCGGCCCCATCATCATGAACAAAAAAGGTATGGCATGAATCTGAAGTCCTGCAGCTGAGGGTGATCCTGGAAAGCGCCTCACCGCCATATTTGAGAGAATTATCGACAAAATTCCGGAACACTCTGGTCAGTGCAAGCTTGTCGGCCCTTACGGTAGTCCGATCGGATTCGGTGCCCCAGGAGATACCTCTCCTTTCAAACTCCGCAGCAAAATCCCGGCGGATCGATTCAAACAGTTTCTCCAGTGGAACATCTTCGATAACAATCGGGTTTTCCTTGGCCTTGATAAAAAGATTGATGTTATCCACCAGGCACAGCAACTGTTCGGATGAATCTTTCACCTGCCTGCAGATGTCCGCCACTTTTTCACGATTGCCCTCCAGATACCTCTTTTCAAGGAGAGAGGTCAGACCGTTGATCGCGATGGCCGGTGTCTTGAGATCGTGGGAAACTGAATAGGCAAAAATCTTGATCTTTTCGGCATAGGCGCGTACGGCCTCTTCCGCCAGCCGGTGTTCCTCAACCTTAACACCAAGCAGCCTGTTCGCCTCTTTCAGGTCCTTGGTCCGCTCATCAATGAGTACATGAAGTTGCAGCTGGTGTTTTTTCAGCTCTTCTTCAGCCATGATTCTTACTGCGATCTCATTTCTGAGATCGTTTCGCATTTGCTGTTCCCTGGTGACCCTCTGCAGTTTGGCCTGAAGCTCGTCCATATCAATAGGTTTCTCGATAAAATCAACACCGCCTTCCTTAATGACATCGGTATAGCTGTACCTTCGCCCGTAGCCGGTCATCACGATCACATCGGTCTCCGGATAATTCTCGCGACAGTGGACGATAAGCTCCATCCCCCCCATTTCAGGCATGACCATATCAGTGAGAACCACATCAACCCGTTCTTTTTCCAGAATGCGTACCGCAGCGAGACCATCAGTACATTTCAGACATTGATAGCCGAAACCTTCTATCATCCTGAACAAAAGATTCAGGAGGCTCACCTCATCATCGACAATCAGCACCCGTCCCCTGGGAGGCACGGGTAAACTACCTTCTTTCATGCCGATTCCCTCACAACTGCCCTCTTAACTTTCACGCGACAAAGAAAAAGAGCATTTCTTCATCGCAAACAGGGAGAACCTGAAATGGTGTAGGTAAAGACCTACAGACCGTAGGGCTTTTCCCGCAAAATTATCAGCACCCAACTGATGGACAATGATATTATAAATCAATATTATGGTATAGTTTAACTTAAAGTTTGAGCCTGAGAAAAAATTATTAAACGGGGGAGAGCCGGTGAATAAAACCAAGGTGAGGACGATCCTGATCGTCGACGACGATGTGGATATTTTAAATATTGCATCAGAGTGCCTTGAGCATCTGGGGCATAAAATCCTGGTGGCCGAAAACGGTGTTGAGGCTCTGGAGGTTGCGAGAAAAAACGGAGAGCCCATCGATCTGCTTCTGACTGATGTGATCATGCCGAAGATGAACGGGGTTGAACTGGCCGAGAATTTAATTGAAAAATCATCCTCGACCAAGGTGATCTTCATGTCGGGATATCTCAGGCCTTCAATGAACGGCGGCCAGACCATCCCGGATTACGAAAAAGGATTTGTCATGAAACCTTTTTCGGGAAAGACTCTCTCCAGCCATGTCAAAGAGGTCCTGGAAGAAAACTAGGCGTACCATCACCTTTTCGGGTGTGCGATTTCTTCAAACAGCTGGTCCGAAAGCGGCGGAACCTTGGCAGTCTCCACCTGGACCGCATTTCCGTTGGTTGAGATTTTCTTAAGCGCCACCGAGGCTCCGGATCGCCCCGTTCCTTTCCTGCTGAACCGGATCAGGAGTCCTGCGGCCCTCTCATGATCATCAACCGTGCCGCCCCGCAGAAGCCCGGAAGGCCCAGGCCAGTCAACGGTTTCCAGAACAAGATCGCCGGGTTCGCCAAGAGCGAGGATCTTCGAGTTTTCACCCTCATCACGCCCCATCACCAGCCAGCCTCCTCCAGGCAGATAATAATGCCTGCCGATCTGCAAGAGCCTTGCATCGGAAACCGAGACCGCCCGAGAACGCTGATAGAAGGCGGCAATCCGCGCGGCGAGTATCGGGTCCGTGAGCACACACCCTCCGGCCGGACTGGGAAAATCGGTGATTCCAAAAGAGGCGGCGAGTTCGATCTGCGGAGCCCGGGACCGGCCGGAAAATCCGTGCAGCCTTCCGCGATCAACCATGCCGATCCTTTCCGGCAGGGTTTCAGTCATGTTCCTGGCACACAGGGGCCGCAAAAGAAGATCTTCGCACCCGCTATCTCTTTCGATGACGCGCAGGGTGTCACGCCGTTGCGACATCGGTCTCTGCCCGAGAACCTCACCGGAAATAATAAATGAAGCGCCGATCTCATGCATCATCGCTCGAGATTCCGCAGCGAGAAGAATCTTGCAATCCACACAGGGGTTGAAATTTTTACCGTAACCGTGAGGCGGATTTCCGAGCATCGCCAAATACTTTCCACTCACGTCCCGCAGGAGAAGATCAATCCCATATTTCTCCCTGGTTTCAGCTGCATATTCTTTTTCCCGCGCCAGGAGCTCATAACCGAAAAAAGGGGTCACATAGCGTACGGCGATGACCTCAATACCCTGCTCCATAATGACCCGACACGACAAAATACTGTCGAGCCCCCCGGAAAAAAGGGCCAGGGCCCTGATATTGTCCCTGCTCATCTATTTTCTCACCCTTCGGGCATAAGTTTCGTACGAGCAGGCAAGCTGCTCAACTCAGCTTTATTCCTGCCAACCAGTTCTCGGGCGTAGGAAAGGGTTTGCTCGGTAACCGAATCGCCATCGAGCATCCTGGCGAGTTCGGCAACCCGCTGAGTGTCGTCAAGGACAGTAATGGTGGTGTGAGTTCTACCTTCCGCCACGGTTTTTCTGACCGTAAAATGCGCCCCAGCCCCCGAAGCGATCTGGGGAAGATGGGTGATGCAGAGTACCTGATGGTGGGCCGACAGTGCCCGGATTTTTCTGGCCACCGCCTCGGCTGTTTTCCCGCTGATCCCGGCATCAACTTCATCGAAGATAACCGTTTCAACCTGATCATGGCTGGCCAGGATGCTCTTCAGGGCGAGCATCAATCTGGACAATTCGCCGCCTGAAGCAACTTTTGCAACCGGCTTCAAAGGTTCACCCGGATTGGCCGTAAATACGAACTGCGGCCTGTCCCAACCACAGGCAGTTATCCCCGAAACCTCCTGCTCCTCGGGGGCGGTGAATTCCACCCTGAAATCAGCATTCTCAAGACAAAGCTCCTTCATCACCACGGTCACGGATTCGGCCAGCTTTACCGACTCGCTGCGTCTCGCCCGGGATAGCTCACGGCAACATGACAGCATACCCATTTCCGCCTTCTGCAGTTGTGCTCCCAGTTCGCCAATCCTTTCGTCAAGGTCGGTGATCCCCTGGAGTTCAGTTTCCGCCCGGGCGCCGAATGCGACAACCTCTTCAAGGGTCGGGCCGTACTTTCTTTTCAGTTTCTGCAGGAGATCGATCCTGGCGGTTACACCATCGAGTTCGTCCGGATCATCGCTCATGTTATCGAGATAATTCCGCAAACCGTGGGAGAGCTCCTCTATCTGGAAACTGTGATCAGCGAATTCCTCGGCAAGCTGTTGAATCCCCGGATCATGGGACGCCATCTGGGCAAGATCATTTCTCACCTCTGCCAGGGAATCGTTGACCTGACCGTCGAGAAGTTCATGACTCCTCCCCCCCAGAGTTCTCAGCACTTCGAATGCCCGAAGACGGTTCTTGAGCACCTCAAGCTCTTCGTCCTCGCCGGGACGGATCCCGGCATCGGTTATCTCCCGATACTGGAAGGAAAGAAAGTCCCGCCGCTGTTCCTTGTCCTTCTCAAGCGCCAGCAGCGAAGCGAGTTCTTTTTTGAGTTCCAGCCACTCTCCATATTTTTCCGCCATCGTATTGCGCAGCGGCATGAGCCCGCCGATAAGATCTATGAAATCAAGCTGGTAGGCTGGTGAGAGCAGGCGCTGGTGATCATGCTGGCTTGCGATACTGACCAGATTTTCCGCAATCTCCCCCACCACCTTGGCCGTTGCCAGACTGGAATTGATATAATAGCGACTGCTCCCTTTAGAAGATACAACCCTCTTCAGGATGACCTCCTCACTGCCTTCAAAACCGTTCCCGACGAGCAGATCGACAACCGGAGAACCTTCAGCACAAGAAAACAACGCTTCAACAACAGCGCTCTCCGCTCCGTTTCGCACCCACCCGCCAGCCGCTTTTTCGCCATAAAGCAGATTCACGGCCTGGAGAATAATGGATTTTCCGGCACCGGTCTCCCCGGTCATCACGGTCAGGCCATCACCAAATCCGATGTCGAGCGAGGAGATCAGGGCCAGATTTTTTATCTTCAATTCGATCAGCATGACTCTTCTATACCTCATTCATTAAAGATTGCAATATGCCATGATATTCCCAGAAAGCGATTCCTTTCAAAATGATGCGCGGCCCGGATACCGGGCGGATGAAGCGAATGGACAACGACTTTCAGGAATCATTACAGGAAGCGCAGGCAGGACGTTTCTTCAATCAGGTGATGCTTTTACGAAACTTGCGCGTTATAGTGAAAGAATGTGCAAATTCCCGGCAAAGTCCCTTCCAGCAGATGGCATCAATCGGCAAAGTCGCAACTCCATTCCGGCGAAAGGAAAAAACTTTTATAGCAGCAAGAACAACACAGCAGAGGCTCTACTTCAGTAAAAATGATCTCCCGATCCCGACATCCATACTTCCCGGCAGGATTCAGTTGCATCATTCTCGGGATTTTTCTGACCGTCATCCTTGCCGAGCCGCTATTGCTCGTTCCTCCGCAGGCATTCTCGGTTGGAGATGAACGCAAAGTCGGAGAAAAAATGATGAGTGAGGTCCGCAAAGCGTTCAAGCTCGTCGACGAACCCGACGTCGTTCAATACATCAGTGAACTCGGCCGCGAAGTTCTTAAAGTGGCCGGGCCCCAGTTCTTCGACTATCAGTTCTTCGTCATCGACGACAAGGAATTCAACGCCTTTGCAGCCCCTTCCGGGCTTATATTCATGCATTCCGGCCTCATAGATCACATGGATAACGAGGACGAACTGGTCGGTGTCCTCGCCCATGAATGCGCCCATGTCGCCAATCGGCATATCGCCGACCGGATCGACAAGGCCACCAAAGTCAATATCGGCACCGTGGCTCTTGTCCTGGCAGGAATCGCCATGGGAGGCGGCCCGATGTCGGAGGCGGTTATTGCGGGAGGCCTCGCGACCGGCGCCTCCATGAACCTTAAATTCAGCCGGGCAAATGAGGAAGAAGCCGACCGGATGGCTTTTACCTGGATGACTGCCATGGGAAGAGACCCCTGGGCCATGTTGAGCATGTTAAGCAAAATGCGCCGCATCTCGATTCTGAAAATGGGCAAGGTGCCACCCTACCTGCTTACCCATCCAGATCCGGCCATGAGGATGGGATATGTTCAGGACCTCCTCAGCAGTTCCGGAATAATAGAGACTGACAGGGGCAGAAAGGATTTTTCTTTTCACCGGATCCGCTACCGGATTTTGAGCACCATCAAATCCCCTGCGGAAATCATGCCCCGTCTCAGGCAGCAGATCAGACAGGGAAAAGACCCTTCTTTCATGGCCCATTACGGACTTGCCCTGGGAAGTCTTGAAGAGGGAAATTTCAGCAGCGCCGAGAAATACCTTCAGGAGGTCATCGACCATTATCCGGATAAACCTGTCCTGCTTGCTGACCTGGCGGTGATCTTCTCCCGCCAGGGAAACCATGCCAAAGCCTTGTCATTGCTGGAAGAGGCCCGCAAAGCAGACCGGGACGATGCATTCACCGGATATCATCTCGCCCGGACCCTGGAGCAGGAAGGCAAAATCGACCGGGCCATCGAACTGTACGAAGAGCTCCTGAGGCGCATCCCTGCATTCGGCCGCCTCCACTACCACCTGAGCCAGAATTACGCCACCAGGGGCCTGCTGGGAAAAAGCCATTACCACACCGGTGTTTTAAGCTTCCTTGAGGGGAACACCGAAAATGCGAAATATCATCTGAATGAGGCCATCAAGAAGTTACCCGCCGATGACCCTCTGAAGGTGAAAGCCAGGGAAATGCTCGGAAACGTCGAAAAACTTGAAAAGCTCTGATTGAAGCTCCCCTTGGCAGATAGGCGCTAGACTTCGAGCCACGGGGAATCTCCGTATGGAAGGTTGCTTGCATCAGATTCGCTCACTAACCCCGCAGCAGATAGCGAGCAGCGTGAGACTTCGAGCTGCGGGGAATGCGTTTCGCTGTGCATGTTCAATCTACCGCATCATCATCTTCTGAATGGCCATGATCGCTAGATCCCGCAGCAGCCTTGCCGATCGATATTGTTCTTCGGTTAACTCCGGCCGTCCGGCCAATCGGTCCATATAAATCATACCGATGGGTTTGTTGTTGATTGTCAAGGGCAACAGACAAACCCTCCTTCCCTTTACCAGCAGCCTCAGATTTTCAGGAAAAGCGCCCGGACTGTCCCCGGAAATGGTGACATCCTTTTTCCGGGCCAGACATTCAGACATCAGGTAGTCGGAAACCAGCGGATGGGTAAAACCGGCAACCTGCGACTGGGAGATGTCACCGAGCCCGAATCTGCCGACAAGGATCTTGTTCGCAGTCTTCAGGCTGACAATCGCCAGAATCACCCGGTCGAAACCGATCCCGCGGTAAAGCCCTTCCAGCAGGTTCAGATAGAAGTCGTTCAGCTTAAAATCCCCGGTCAGGGTTTCGGTGATCTCCCTGACAAAATCGTTCACTGACTTATCATTGCTGACCGGCAGCGGCGGCAGTTCTTTTTCCGCCAGCTCTTTCTTGTCGCCCCCCTCCTGCTTTTTCGGACCGGGAGGCGGCTCTCCCTTTTCCATGCCCCGCAAACGGCTTCTGATCTTCAGTTTCGCAAGCCCGAAGCGCATTGAATCCGAAACATCTTCAGAGGCTTCAATACTGCGGTCAATCATCTTGAATGCTTCCTCCTTGTCTATTCGGATGATTTGTCCATATCTGGCAAGGAGCGGCTCAAGATCCTGGCCGCAGCAGACCCGGTCAACGACCTTGTTGCTGAACGAAGCGATATTTTTCAGGACCAGCCGTTCATCATTGGCCGTACTTGGAACTTCCGGGTCGCTCTCCATGGATCCGACGACCTTCTCGGAAAGATTCCAGAATCTGGCCACTTCAATGCCGATGGTATCAAGATCAACTCCGTCCAGCACTTTTCGGGCAGCCTCTTTTTCAGAAACCCCGGTGGCGACCATGGCTTCGATTTCATAATATTTATCAGGAAGATACAGGCAGAGAATGATACGACCCAGATTATGAAAAAGAGAACAGATGAAGGCCTCTTCACTGGAGACCTTCATTTTCTTCTTTTCAACGATTTCTTTTGCCTGCAGGGCACTCAGAAAAGATTTGGTGAGCACCTTGGAAATCCCATCCTTGTCCACCCCGCTCTTGAGGAAATCCTCAAAGAGGGCAATGGCCATGGCCAGATCCCGCACGGCATCAAGACCCAGGACAGTCACCGCCCGCGAGATGGAAGTAACCCTCTGGCCCAATGAATAATAGGCAGAATTGACAACCTGGAGAACCTTGTTGGTCAACGAGTAGTCTTTGAGAATAGCCTTGGCAAGCTCGTTTGCGGCGCTCCTGCTGCTATGAGTGAGGGATATCAGCTCCCGGACATTATTGGACATGGCCGGCAATTCGCTCATATTGATTCTTGAGAAAATTTCCGCCAGCTGTTCCGATGGCTGCTGCCCGGTTTGGTCCGTCATATACCCCTTGTCAGGAAAAATCTGATGATGTTTATCTATGGATTCTTAAGGAAAGTCTATCACTGTAAAAGATGAGAACTCAAGAATAAAAACACCACGAGAACCAATGATCAGGGTCCAGATCATCCTTTCGCGAGATTGGCCAAAACGTTTTTGCTCTATTGAAGCTCCCCGCGGCAGATAGCAAACGGAGTGCGACTGCGAGTCACGGGAAACCTCCGTATGGAAGGTTACTTACATCAGATTCGCTCACTAACCCCGCAGCAGATAACGATCAGCGTGAGACTCCGGTAAGGGGAGCTCGAAGTCTTGCGCTTATCTGCGACACTCCGAGTCACTTTGCAGTCGTCTACCTCAAGCTGCGGGGAATGTGTTTCGCTCTGCATGTTCACAGAAGATCACGTTGCCTGCCAGTGATCTATGAAACCGGTCGGGCCTTATCACCCGGTAAACCACAACAGGCATAGAAAATTCATCTGGCGAAATAATTCCAACCGGCGCTTGAAACCTGAGATCATTTGTTTTTTTAATTAGTTTTTGCAGGTATTTTATGATAATTTTGAAAGAGGAAAGCGGGTCGCTGACCCAAGACAATTTTTATTTGCCCGAAGGAGTCAACAAACATGGATGAATGGGCCATACTGCTCAATAATCGGATCGTCAAACGTTTCACGATCAGCGAAGGCCAGAGCCTGACCATCGGCCGGGGAAGTGACGCGGATGTGCAGGTCGACAACACCGCTATCTCCCGACAGCACTCGTCTCTCGAACTGAAAGGCGGGACCTATTACATCACTGATCACTACAGCCTGAACGGTACCAAAGTGAACGGGGAAAGGATTGAGTCTGCGGTTCCGATCAACATGACCGATGTGATCGAAGTCGGCAAATTCCTACTCAAACCTACCGCCGGTCTCAATGCCGATGAGGTTTCGGCTTCCTCAGCCGCCAGCATGGACAACAACGATGAAACGATTTTTGTCAGCGGGAAATCAAAAAACATTTCCCAGCAGGTCGCCCGGGAAAATGAGCCAACCCTGACCGTTATCGAAGGAAAAGGATCCCCCGCCTCACTCTCGCTCAAGGGCCTCGACAGCATCAAGGTCGGAAAGGACCGGGGCTGCAACATCACTATCTCCGGCTGGTTTGTCGGAGGGACCCAGTTCTTCGTCAGCAGGCGCAAAGACGGCTTCCATATTATCCCTCAAGTCACCTGGGCAAAAACGCGGGTCAACGGCACCCCGATCACCTCCGAACAGCCCCTGAACCGGGGAGACATTATCATGGCCGGCAAGAACTCCATGAGATTTGAGTAGACTGCGACTGGAATAAAAGACCCCGGAAGGCGCTGCCTTGAAAAAGATTTCCCGTTTTTTCACCCGCTTCATTACACCACCTGAACGGGTTGGCGAAACGGCACAACCAGGAATTTTTCCTCCTTCGGACGACTCTTCCGAACCACCTTCGGTCTCCTGGAAAATCGGCGACACTGTTCTTGAGCGCTACCTGATCAGCGAGAAAGCGTCCGGCGCCATGGGTCACGTCTTCATCTGTGAGCACCTCGGCTGGGGAATCAAAATGGCCATCAAGGCCCCCCGCCCCGAACTCCTTGAAGACAGCGAAACAGCTGGCAGAATCCTCAAGGAAGCCGACGCCTGGATCAGGATGGGAATGCATCCGAACATTGCAACCTGTTATTATGTTCTCTCCTTCAACAGCATTCCCCATCTCTTTATCGAATATGTCAATGGCGGGAGCCTGAATCAGTGGATCCAATCGGGAAGACTCGGCGACCTGCGCAACATCCTCTCCCTGGCCGTCCAGTTCTGTCACGGCATGGAATTCACCCATTCCAAAGGGATCATTCACCGGGACATCAAACCCCAGAACATTCTGATCACCCAGGATTCGCTGCTGAAAATCACCGATTTCGGGATAGTTCTTGATCTTCAACGGTCCGGAGCAGCCGAAGAACCCTTATCCAAAAAAACTCAACCCGCCATTTCCGAAACCACCGAGGGATTCAGGGGGACCCCGGGTTATGCGTCACCGGAACAGTTTATAAATACCCATCTCGTTGACAAAAGGTCTGATATCTACTCTTTCGGCCTCTGCCTGTGGATGATGCTCTGCGGTACCAAACCCTTCGCCAGAAATGATATCGAATTGCCGATCCCTGAACCGGTCTCCGGCAACAGGAATTTTGAATTATCCGTTTCGCTCAAAAATATTCTGAAAAAATGCGTCGCCTATGATCCTGAGGAACGATTCGAGGATTTCTCAGTTCTGCGGCAGGAACTGACCGATGTCTACAGCGAGTTTTTCAGGGTCCCCTGCCCCTTTGCCAGGCTTGACGAAATCGACCTGCGAGCGGAAAGCCTCAACAATCATGCGGTCTCTCTCTTCGAACTGCACGATATCGAAGGCGCCGGCAGATACCTTCACAAAGCTCTGGAGCTGAACGACAATCTGATTGAAGCGATCTACAATCTGGCCCTCTACGGCTGGCGAAACCAGAAAACCGCTCCTTCACGCCTGATCAGATCCCTCGAGGCTGCCGACAAAAGGCTTGGTTCACCGAAAATCCTTTCTTCACTTGTTTCCGAACTCAAGAAATGGGCCAGATCACGGGGCAAAGGCGAAAACCCGCAATTCCCGGAGTTCAAACTATGCCTGCCCCCCAACTCGACCGAGGTCTACCGTGAAAACCAGCTGTTCCAGTCGGTACGCAACACCATTGAGAGCCATCTGAAAAACCGTCGGTTTCCTGAATGCGCACAAACCCTGATCACCACCTGGAAAAGCCGATATTTCATTAAAGACCGGTTCCTTTCCAGAACCTATGAAAACCTTCTGCAACAGGGAACAAAAGGGGCCATTGCCGGGATCCAGCGATTGAACACCCTTCCGGGGTCTGATGCACCGGTGATCTGTCTCGCCTGTGTTCCGGGCAGCAGAACCATTTTCTTTGTCACCCGAGACGGCAGTTTGCTCACCTGGGATCTCGGCCGAAAGACCAGGAAAGTTGTCAGGGAAAAGAGTTCCGCAATCTGTTGTATGGTATTGACCCCCAACGGCAGACATCTCGTCACTGGTTCGGCGAACGGGGAGATCACGCTGCTCCCGAACGAAAGCACGGCAAAGGAGATCACCATCGCCCACGACTCGCCGATCATGGCCATCGCCGTTGACGATATCTCGCAAAACATCGCGGCAGCCTGTCAAAATGGCGCGATTCATCTCTATTCAATTGAAAATGGACGGCCGCTCAAAACCTTCCATCAGGAGCAGGGAGTCACCTCCCTGCTTTTTCTGAACGACACCTCTTCTCTTGCTGCAGGCAGCAGTAATGGTACACTCAGTTTCTGGCAGCCTCCCTTCCAACAGAGCACGCGGGAGATTTCCGGCCACTCGGCCCCGGTCCTGTCACTCAGCAAAAACCCGGGCAGCCGTTATTTTCTTTCGACCGGCGGAGATGCTTTACTCTGTACCGTAGAAACCGTTACCGGCAGAATAATCAGGTCCAGTGAACTGGGCGAACGACACCCGGCTAACACCCTTCTCCTGGATGACAACCGAAACGCGATCACCGGAGGAGAGAACGATATCATCGAGGTTCTTGATCTGAAGGATGGGAAATCCACCTTCAGCCTCGATGCCCGGGGAGACGGGATCTGCTGTCTGGCCAGGGGGCCACGGCCCCATATATTCATGGCGGGCTGCCGGAATGGGAAAATCGTTCTGGTCACGCTTGTCAATGAACTCTCTTTCCCCTGAACTGCCGTAAAAACCAACCGTCACCCTGTGCGGTTTCAATCCGGCGGGAAAGAGCCTGCAAACAAATTTGATTGCGAAGCGCAGCGCTTCAGCAAAGGGAAATATTTCTCGAAGTTTGGAAAATTAACAGGTAGAGTAATCTGACTAACAGGCACATACGCCCCAAAAAAAAAGCCGTGGCCGACTCCCCGGAGAATGCCGGGGCAGCACACTCTTGAAAATATGCTCAACTTCCTGAAAAGTTTCTTCCGCCACCCTGAAATGCCGCTGATCTCCAGCGGAAAGACCGACATCGGTCAGGTGAGAAAAAACAACGAAGACAACTTCGGCATCGACACCAACAGCAATCTGTTCATCGTTGCCGACGGCATGGGGGGCCATAATGCCGGAGAGGTTGCCAGCCGCCTCTCCGTCGAAACAATCCGGAATCACTTCTCAAAAAAAACCCTGAATTCCATCCGGGGCAACAGCCAGGAAATACGGCATGCGATGATCAGCAGTTTTCAGTTCGCCAACGACATGGTGATGAAAATGGCCGTTGAAAATGAAAATCTGCACGGTATGGGCTGCACGCTGGTCCTGGGCCTGGTTGATAGCGATGCTCTGCACACCTGTCATGTCGGCGATGCCCGATGCTACATCGCTTCCGGGAACGGCCTGCAGCAGCTGACCACCGATCACACTACCCTGGTGGAACTGCAAAAAGAATTCGGCAGTGATCATGACTTCCTTGAAACACTGCCGACCAGAAATGTCGTGACCCGGGTGATCGGCTACCCGTTCCCCGAACCACCTGAGTACAATTCGGCCAGGATCTCCGAAAACGACCGCATTCTCTTCTGTTCTGATGGCCTGTGGTCAATGGTTGACGACCAGATGATATACAACACCCTGATCTCGTCTGAAACCCCTGAAGATGCAGTGACCCAGCTGCTGAAGTACGCCAATGACGCCGGTGGTACCGACAACATCACCGGAGTAGCGGTCTTCGTCCGACAACCGGTGTGAAGATTCCACCCACACTTTCATTACTCCAGGTTTAAGGCACTCTATTTTCCCGATCCGAAAAACACAGGTTTCGACAGGACTCCGGGAAAAATTCCCCGCAAAAACACCCCCTTTTCAGGTTAAATCCATAAGCAGGACCGGCCAGCACAATCCATATATTCGACATTTCAAACAAAACTACAACAAGTTACACAATTATCAAGAATACACTAATCCAGCTCTTGAGAATTGACTTTTTTTTACATCCATGTTTTTATTGACTCGTTTTGATATTGTCAGGGGTGAATCTTGTTAATCTTATCGGCAGGCTTTGAGCATGGATCCTAAGTTACATTTCATTATTGCCAGTGAACAGGGTCAGGCAAAATCCTTCGTCATATCAAAAGGGCTGCTGAAAAACAGCCTGCTTACCCTGCTGGTCGTCTTTCTTGTTTCCACCGCTGCAGGGATCAAATACTCCATCGAAAACTTCAGTCTCAAGAACAACATAAACGACCTCCAGGAAAATGTTTCCACTCTCAATACCGAGAACAAGCATTTTCAGGACCAGGTCCATTTTCTGGAAGAAAAAAACAAGGCTCAGTTGACCGGCGCCTATGGGGAACTCAATCAGAGAAGCCAGGTCATTGATTCGATTCTTTCAACTCTCGATATTGTTCCTGCCTCCGATGAACCATCCAAGGCAGGAGAAGACAGCGGTGGTCCTTTCACAAGTGTTCTTGACAAGTCATGTGAAACCCTGATCATGAAGGTCGATCACGATATCAAAACCATTCGCCCTCTTCCACTCGGCTACCCGATTCAGGCAAAACGCATGTCATCAGGATACGGCAGAAGAGCTGACCCCTTAAATGGCGAAACCGCATACCATGACGGGGTTGACCTCAGCGGCGAGCGCGGCACCGAAGTCAGAGCTACCGCCGATGGTCTGGTTATCGAACGAGGGTACAACCCAACCTATGGCTGGTATGTAAAAATCGACCATGGCAACCGTTTCTCGACCATGTATGCCCATAATCAGAAGATCCTGGTCCGAAAAAACGATTTCATAGAACGCGGTCAGGTTGTTTCGCTGGTGGGAAATACCGGCAGAAGCACCGGCCCGCACCTCCATTACGAAATCAGATACAATGACCAGCCTGTGAATCCGATGAAGTTCATGAACATCAACAGACTGATATCTCTCAAAGTTGGTTGATCAGCAACCGCAAATCCAGGCAACATCCATGTCTCTTTTTAACAGCAAAAACAAAGGCGGACTCTTGAATAATTCGGATGCCATCACTTCCATCATCGGCACGGATATGACGATCATCGGCGACCTGACTTTCAACAGTAAAGTCAGAATCGACGGTAATGTCGAAGGCAATATCACCGGTGAATATCTCATTCTCAGTGAGTCAGGAAACATCACCGGCGATATCGACGCCGACACTGTGGTCTGCCATGGTCAGATCGACGGCAATCTCAGGGTGAACAAAGTCTACCTGAAAAAAGACGGCGTCATTAACGGTCGCCTTGAAACCTCGGACCTCTCTGTTGAATCGGGCGGGGTACTGAATGGTGAAATAAAATCACAGGTAACCAGCAGAAGCGTCAAGCTTCTGCAGACGAGCGGTGCCGAGGACAAAAAGAAATCGGAAACCCCTTCGCCTCACCCGTTACCACACACCCAGAGCGCCTGAGCGCCGGGAAACACACATCCTGCATCATTCCGGCGGATCACTCCCCTGAGCTGCTTTACCTGCGTGGTGCCGAAAAAGCTTTTTCCGGTGAAACTCCCTTCCTTTGAACTTTCATTCCATTTCTGCTAGATTTGATTTTTCCCTCGGCAGTTTGATGAACAGCATAAGAATTTGCGCTGCAGGGTCATCGCCCCATAATGGGGGACACATTTCGCTTACCCTATAATCAACTAAATCCATGAAAGAACAGACAATGGACAAGATGGCGGGCCACATACCTCTTGCTGAAAGAATGCGCCCCGAAAACCTGGACGATTTCATCGGCCAGGGACATCTTCTCGGCCCCGACAAACTCCTGCGCCGCCTGATCGGCCACGGGAAAATCCCTTCCCTCATGCTCTGGGGGCCTCCCGGAGTCGGCAAAACCACTCTCGCCCATATTCTCGCCAGGTCGTGCGGGGCAAACTTTGTGTTTTTCTCGGCCGTTCTCTCCGGCATCAAAGAAGTGCGGGAAATTGTCGGCCAGGCCAAGGCACTCCTCAATGACAAAGGGCCGAACACCATCCTCTTTGTCGACGAGATCCACCGGTTCAACAAATCACAGCAGGATGCCTTTCTTCCCCATGTCGAGAGCGGCCTGTTGACCATCATCGGGGCCACCACCGAAAACCCATCGTTCCAGATCATCGCCCCCCTGCTCTCACGCTGCCAGGTCCTGGTGCTGAATCCGTTAACCCCGGAAGAGATCCGGAAAGTAATCGTCCGCACCCTCACCGATACCGACAGAGGGCTCGGAAACCAGGAAATAATTCTCTCCGATGAGGCCATGGACCATCTGGTCAGACAATCCGATGGAGATGCCAGAAGCGCTCTGAACAGCCTGGACATCGCACTCTCCATTACCGAACCTGACCCCGAGGGTCGCTTGCTGGTCGATATCTCCACCATCGAAGAAGCGATCCAACACCGCAGTCTCAGATACGACGCCAATGGCGAAGAACACTACAACCTTATTTCCGCCCTTCACAAAAGTCTGCGTGACAGCGACCCGGACGGCGCCCTCTACTGGCTCTGTCGAATGCTCGCCTCGGGTGAAGAACCTCTGTATATCGCCCGGCGGCTGATCAGGTTCGCCTCCGAAGATGTCGGCAATGCCGACCCGCTTGCCCTTACCCTGACCATCAGTGCCCGTGACAGCTTCCAGACCCTCGGAACCCCGGAAGGCGAACTCGCTCTTGCCCAGGCGGTCATCTACCTGGCAACCGCCCCCAAAAGCAACGCCACCTACATGGCCTATAACAAGGTGATGGACGAAATCAGGCGTACCGGCTCCCTGCCGGTGCCGCTGCACATTCGCAACGCACCCACGAAACTCATGAAAACCCTTGGCTACGGCGAGGGATACAAGTACGCCCACGACCATGAGGGAGGTGTGGTTTTCCAGGAACATCTGCCAGAAGAACTCTCCGGCAGAAAATTTTATCATCCCACCAACCGCGGCCACGAAGCGATCATCGCCGACCGACTGGCCAAATGGCAGAAGATTCTGAGCCAGCAGGCTGCCGAACAATCCGGAAAGAAAAGGAGAGTGAATTGACCATGTATTCCAGCACTACAAGTTATTTCGGGAGATCGCACCTCTTCCTCACCACCCTGGTGATGATGCTGATTCTTTTTTCTTGGTCAATGCGGCCTGGGCTGCTCAAGGCCCAATCCGCTCAATTCCTCGTCCTTTACTCAAACGATGTCCATGGCGAAACCGAACCCTGCGGCTGAAAAAGCAAGCAATTGGGCGGTCTGTCCAAGAAAGCATTTCAGTACAACAAGCTCCGCAAGGAAACAGCCCTGCCCTCCCTGACCCTCGATGCCGGAGGGCTCCTGTTCAGCAGCCCCCTTGTATCGACAAATCTCCTTGACCAGGGGAAAATAACCGCCGAGGGCATTGCCGAGTCCTACAGTTTAATGGGCTATGACGGGGTCGGCATTACCGGCAGAGATCTGGCGGCCGGTCTCGATTTCCTTCAGGATATCGAGAAAAAATCCACCTTCTCTTGGCTGAGCGCCAACATCATCAGCAACAAAAACGGCAAACCCGTTTTCAAACCCTTCATCACAATCGAGGCAGGCTCGCAACATGCCATTATCATCGGTCTCACCCAGGGTGACCCCTACAGCAAAAAATCAGTTGGACCGGACAATGCCATTATTTCCTGGGATTCCGCCCTGCCCGCTGTTTTCTCATCTATCAAAGATCCCGGCAACTTCATTGTTCTGCTCACCGATCTTCCGCTGGAGACCTGCAAGGAGATCACAAAAAACTATCCCGACATCAATCTGATCATCAGGGCCACCGGAACCGGCAACAACCTTGCTCCCGAACTGATCGCCGAAAAAACCCTCCTCACCGCCACCGGCAAGCAGGGAAAATACATCGGTGCCATGAAGATTGATTGGGAGAACAACACCATCTGGGACACCGATCCCCGGAAAAAACTCATTGAGAAACATCGCGAACTCGAACGGCTCGACTGGCAGATCAACCGCTACCAGAACCGGCCGGAACTGCTGAGCAGATACCGGGCCCTGGAGGAGCAGCGGGTAAAGATCCGGACGGAAGTTGATGCATTGAAACATGAAATTGAAAAGGAGCCGCCTACCGGAATCAGAAAATCCACATTCAGCAACCAGTTTATCGCCATCGACAAGATCCTGCCCGATGACCCCAAAGTTCTGGAGGTAGTCAACAACATCAAACTCGCCACCAGTGATCGTGCGAAAAACGGCACTGAGGCGGGCATTAACAATTCTTTCACCGCCTACACCGGCTGGCGGAAATGCGGCGAGTGCCACCAGAGCCAGCTCAGAACCTGGCAGAACAGCAGACACGCAAGGGCCTACTTGACCCTGATCAGTAAAAACCAGCAATTCAACCGGCAATGTGTTTTCTGCCATGTTACCGGGATGACCAAAGATGCCGCCGCCAATGCCCCGGGACTGCCCCCGGAACTCCAGCATGTTGGTTGCGAGTCTTGCCACGGACCCGGTACCGCCCACGCCAACGCCCCGACGGACAAAAAACTTTTACCGGTTACAGCAAAAACCTGCGCCCAGTGCCATGTGCCGGATCATGATGACGACTTCAACTTCAAACGCGACCTCGACAAGCTCCACTGCTCAACGGCGATACCCGAAAAAAGCTGAAGACACTCATGCAAAAAAAAAGCCCCGGACATATTGTCCGGGGCTTTTTTATTTCACTGATTATGTATATGTAAAAGTTTCTTAGCAACCAAAAGCTTTCTGCAGGGGCGGTACAGTCTGTTTTTTACGGCTCATCATTCCGTCAACCCACATTGACTGACCTTTTACTTTGGAGTTGAAGGCTTTCTCGATCAGAGCAGGATCATCAGAAACAACCATCAGATCTGTTCCTTCCTTCACAACATCGGTCAGCATGAAAAGTACTGAATGACGACCCTCAGCCTTCACTTCCTTAACTGCCTTGAACAGATTGTCACGGATATCAGCAACCTGATCCAGACTGGCAAGCTCGATCTGGCCGATACCAACTTTTTTGCCGTTCATGTCGAAATCTTTGTAGTCCCGGAAGAGAAGATCTTTGATCGGCACTCCGGCAACTGAAGATTTGGCCTTCAGCATTTCCATGAACAGCGCGTCCTGATCTTTAACACCGGTCACTTTAAGAAGTTCGGCCACGGCTGCTTTGTCGGCAGGAGTACAGGTTGGAGATTTGAAATTGACGGTATCGCTCAGAATGGCGCAGAGCATGGCGCCTGCGATATTTTTAGGAAGATCAACTTTGTTGTTTTTGTACATCTCAAAAAGAACGGTGCAGGTACAGCCAACTGGTTTGGCATAGAAAAAGATCGGGCCGTTTGTGGTGATGTCACCAATCTTGTGGTGGTCGACAATGCCGACAACGTTGGCGCTGCCGATATTCGCCGGAGCCTGTCCAATATCGCTGAAATCTACAAGGGCAACATCTTTTCCGGCAGCATCCATCAAGGTTTGGGGAGCGGCAAGGCCAAATTTCTCCAGAACAACCTTGGATTCCGGGTTCAGATCGGCTGCAGCAATCTGCATACAGGCAACCGCATCCGTTCCGGTGGCCTTCAGGTAGTTGGCATAAGAAATCGCCGCTGCAACGGAATCAGTATCCGGGTTGGAATGTCCGACAACATTTACACTCATGGTTCATTTCCTCCAGTAAATTTGTTTCTCAAAATAACAATTAATAAAAGACTGACCTGAATCTGATAAAAACCCGGCCGATAATCTTTACAACGCTCCTGTTGAAGAATAACAGACAATAAGAAACTCTCTCTCCCTCGAAGGTATCGAACACAGCCGTAATGCATAGCCTGACCGATTAAAAAAGTGGGATTTTAGTGCTAATACCGACTTCAGTCAAGGAGAAAATACGTATTCACCAAATTGAAATAAACCATCGGAATAATGTACAAGTTTCCTGACCAAATATACTTCGATGACTGCATCAACCGGCTGACCTATCCCGGCAAAAATCCTCCGGACGAGCTTTCTCCCAAGCTTGTCAATCCATGCTTGAAGCTCCCTGCGGTAATTTTTTTTTAGATTTCCATCAATGCTTTATTAATGATATAAATATTAGTAGTGGAAAGTTGCTCGGATTCCATCCCGCTCAAGATCTAAAATATTCAATCCGGATTGAGAAGATCATGGCTGATGAAAAAATCACAGACCAGGAAACTCCTGCTGCAGATAAAGCTGAGTTGAGCAGCTCGTCTGCTCGTACCGATATGCGAACTTGTGAGACATCGAGACTTATACCCGAAGGGTGCAAAGATGCTGTCGACTCCGGCGCCGGGAAAAAATTATCCGGCAACAGACCGAAAGTACTCCTCGCTGAAGACAACCCGGTGATCAGGAAAAGCCTGCACAACTTCCTCGACAAATGGGGATATGAAGGGATTGAAGCGGAAACCGGTGATGATGCGGTCAAAATTCTTGACGAGCATCCGGACTTAAGATTATCAATACTCGACTGGAACCTGCCGGGACTGAGCGGCATGCAGGTCTGCCAGAGGATCAGAAGCCGCCCTGCAGGAAAATACATTTATATCATCATGTTCAGCGCCAGAAAATCCATTGAAGAGCAGATCATGGCCCTCGACGGGGGAGCTGACGACTATCTTGTGAAACCGAGCAAACCTGCGGTGCTCCGAGCCCGGTTGGACGTCGGCAGACGTATAATAGAACTGGCCTTGAGCGGGAAAAACTGACTCCAGATAACGATGCCCTGCTTTCCACCAGCTAAAGCGGCATGCGACAAGCATACTCTTTCCTAAAACCCTTCCCTTCTATCTCTCGCCATGCCTGATTTAAAACAAACCAGGGGTGTCCTTTTTGATCTTGACGGTACTCTGGTCGACAGTCTTGAAGACCTCGCCGACTCAATGAACGAAGTTCTGACCGCCCGAGGGTTCCCGACCCATCCCGTGGACTCCTACCGGTATCATGTTGGCGACGGCCTGATGAAGCTCGTGACCCGGACCCTACCGGCCGTCCACTCCGCAGACGCAACCCTGGTTGAAGCATGTATGGAGGAAATGCGCCTCATATATAATGGAAGATGGAACCGAAAAAGCAGGTTGTATGAAGGAATCCCGGAACTATTGAATTATCTGGCCGGTGAGAGGATCCGCCTCGCCATTTTTTCAAACAAGCCGGACAATTTCACCAGGGCTTTTTATGAGCATTTCCTGCAGCAGTGGGAATTCAACTCCGTGATCGGGGCCACAGAACTCTTACCCCTGAAACCAGATCCCGCCGGGGCGATCAAGAGCGCCGAAAACCTTGCCTTACCGGCGGAGAGCGTTCTCTACCTCGGTGATACCGCAACCGACATGCAAACCGCTAAAGGAGCTGGCATGGTCGCCGTTGGTGTTCTCTGGGGGTTCAGAGACCGGGACGAACTGCTTGAACATGGTGCGGATTATATCATCAGTCATCCACAAGATCTGATCCCCCTCATCGGGCGACGAACAACTCTGTCCGCTTTATGAGATCTGGAGCAACGACATCTGAGACAGAGAGAACCGCATTATGATGAAGAAAGCCTTTCGGACTCTTTTTTCTTTCGGATGGTGCAGGCCCGTTCAAAGGCTTTTTTCTTGCCATGCCGTGAAATCGAGACCGAGGTCTTGCCCTGCTTGCCTTCCTTGTTGACCCAGCTGACTTCATAACGGTGCAGCTTGTCATTCAGCCTGACCCCCACAACACCAGTTGAGGTGTTGCTGACGGTCACCACATGTTTGTCGGTCCGCTGCTTGCCAAGTTCGGCTTCTTTTTTATCACGCCATGACAGCGCTGCGAGAAGGCTCGAATAACGACCGCCGTTCTTTTTGTCTGAAAAAAACTTTGAGTGGGTCTTGCCAAGAAACCTCACCCGCACATACCAGCCATGAGTCCTCTTTGACTCCTGGTCGATCCTTGCTACATCCTTGTGTTTTTCAAGCAGTATTTTCTTTGACATTTGCTGGCTCCTTGTTTAAAGAAAAGCCCCGATTGGAATAATCAACGGGACAGTGGGGGCACCCTCATGACCGCTACAACGTTTTGATATCCCGATCTTTCACCCTTCGGGTATCAGTCTCGATGTCTCGCAGGCTCACATCGGTACGAACAGACATGCTGCATAACTCAGGTTCAAAGGTTGGGAACACGCGATCCTGTTCCCCGGCTTCAGCACTCCATCTGTTATGATACGATAAATTCTATTATTATTTTTTGACTTACATCAAATTAATTTTTCTTTTTTTTGTTTTATTTTGTTTTTCATACCCTGCTCCGGACTCGTAAGGATGAAAAACACCTAAAAGGCCAATTGTTATGATTTTAAGAACTACGGAAGAATTTGGCAAACTAATAATTATTATTAATAAACTAAGAGCACCAGGCGGTTGCCCCTGGGACCAGAAACAGACCGTTGACTCCTTCTCCCCTTACCTGATAGAAGAGATGCACGAACTGCTGGAAGCGATTTCCAGTGCCGACCACGAACATATCAAGGAGGAACTTGGCGACGTATTGTTTCAGCTCCTCTTTCTCGGCAATCTCTTCGAAGAAAAGGAGTTGTTCTCCGTGGCGGATTCCATCAGGTCCATCTGCGAAAAAATGGTGCGTCGGCACCCCCATGTTTTCGGTGATACCCAGTACAATTCCGACAAGGAATTCCGCAAGAACTGGAACCTGATCAAAGAAGAGGAAAGAAAAGAAAAAAACTCAACGGAAAAAGGCATCTTCAGCTTTCCGAAAAGCCTGCCGGCCCTCCTCCGCGCGCAACGGGTCTCGAACAGAGCGGTAAGCAGCGGCTTTGAGTGGCCCGACCTGCAGGGCGTGATCGATAAACTTGATGAAGAGATTCTCGAACTCAAAGAGGCTGTCACCGGTGGTGACCGGCAGGCCATTGAAGACGAGATAGGCGATGTCTTTTTCACGCTGGTCAACGTGGCCCGCAAGAACAACCTTGATTCAGAGTCGGTCATGCAGGGAGCCACCGATAAATTTATCCGCCGCTACACCCGTATGAGCGAAATCGCCGGTAACGAGGGGCACTCCATTGAAGACCTCGACATCACCGAAATGAAACGTTTCTGGGAAATGGCCAAGAAAGACAAGCTTTAAAAAGTCCCTCCATTACCTCTGCCGCAAAAAAACATCCTCCGGGTTGCGCCTCTTCCTCGCAACCCCTCACCGACAGAGTGAAAACTGTTGACACCCCAACCCGGTCATGTTATCAAGACCTCTTATTTTTTTCGCCTCACGGGAGGCGGCAACATAACTCCTTGCTCCGGATCCTGTTAATTCTTACCAGCAGGCCGGGGCCGAATCTTCCAACAGTCCACAAGGAGAACACATGAGAAGATACGAAACAATTATTATCCTGAAACCCACCCTGGGCGATGATGAAAACCAGGCCGTGCTCGATCGTGCCGTTGGCAATATCGAAGCCGACGGCGGCGCCACCATCAGAGTCGACAAATGGGGGGTTAAAACCCTCGCCTACCTGATCCAGAAAGAAAAACAGGGCTACTATCTCTACCTGCTGTATTCCGGCACACCGGAAGCTGTTGCTGAAATGGAGAGACTCCTGCGCATCGATGACCGGGTCATGAAATACCTGACCGTCAAACTTCAGGATGTCTACACCCACCTTCCGGAAGACGACCTCGAAATAAGCGGGCCACCGGCTCCCCCGGTGAGCAAAATCCTGGCCGATGACGATGATGATTCAGACGACGAAGACGATGCATAAAGATCTGTGAATCTGATCTCTCCCCGTTATGAACTCATAGGAACTGGATATAACTATTTCGGAGGTACTCAATATGAATCGTACTGCAAAAAAACCTGTATATAGAAAAAAGAAACGGACATTTACCCGCAAAAAAGTATGCCGCTTCTGTGCCGACACAAACCTTGTCATAGACTACAAAGAGACCCGCACCTTAAAGAATTTTGTCACTGAAATGGGCAAGATTATCCCCAGGCGGATCTATGGCAATTGCGCCAAGCACCAGAGACAGCTTACCGAGGCGATCAAGCGGGCCCGGCAGATAGCGTTGCTGCCCTATTCAGGCGCAACCCATTTTTAATATTATTTCAGACCGGGTGTTTCATGGCTGACCGGCAGGGCAGCTTGTTCTCAAAACTGGATATCAGCTTATCCGGAACGGCAGTGGCCGCATCAGTCTGGACATTTCCGGTCATCGTGCCGGGGTTATTATGGATGCAGCTTTTTTCACCATTGCCGGTGTTTTACTACCTGTATGATTCCGGTTATGCAAAGGGGATAAACACCCTGGCGGCAGCGCTTGTTCTGACCGGGGCGGTTGCTGCGATTACTGGAACTGCCGCAGCGCTTGTTTTCACCTTTATATTGCTGCCGACAGGCTACTCCATGGCAAGATCCGCCTTCATGGGGAACAGCCCGGTCAAAACCGGCATGAAGGGCCTCGCCGCACTTCTGGTTGGATGGCTTATCTGGTCGGTAATCCATGGGGTAACCCATCAGGTCGGTCTGTATCAGGAGATCCTGACCACGGTGGATGGAAGTGTAGCCGCAGCCGGTCAGGCCATTATCGCCAGTTCGGAACTTTCGGCGGAACATGTCGCCCAGTTGCAAACGACCTTTGACCAGCTGCGGAAATTGCTGCCGGGAATTATGCCGGGGCTGCTTTTTATCACGATGCTGAACTCGATCTTTTGCAACCTGCTTCTCGGTCAGTGGTTGCTTCATCGCTTCAGCAGAACAAATCTGCCCTGGCCGCCCTTCAGGGAATGGCGACTGCCGGAGCAGATGGTCGTAACTGTAATAGCCGCCGGGATCACCTTCCTGCTCCCGGTGGAGTTTTTCAAGGTCCTTGGCCTGAACCTCTTGTTTGCGGCCGGAACCCTTTACCTTTTCCAGGGTATAGCGGTACTGGGCACCCTGCTCCACAAGTGGTCGGTACCGACAGCGTTGAAAGTTCTGGTATACTTGCTGATCCTGGTGCAGGCATACGGAGTGATCATGCTGGCTTTTCTTGGTGTAGCAGACATCTGGGTTGATTTCGGCAAGGAAAAGCCGATCTCTCCTGAAGAGAATGATAAATAAAGAGACTCACCCCGTTATAATCCGTGAGGAGGAATAGAAAATGGAACTCATACTTAAAACAACAATCGACACCCTCGGCGAGGAAGGCGATATCGTCAAAGTCAAAGATGGTTACGGCCGGAATTACTTGCTGCCCCAAGGCAAAGCCGTTGCGGCTACAAAATCGAACCTGGCCATTCTCGAAAAAGAGAAAGAGGTCATCGAGGCCCGTAAGCTGGCAATGAAAAGTGACGCCGAATCCATGGCCAAAAAAATCACCGGCACCACTGTTATTATTGAACAGCGGGCCGGGGATGAAGACAAGCTCTTCGGATCGGTAACCAGCTCGGATATCGCCGACAAGCTCGCGTCCCTCGGCATCACCGTCGACAAAAAGAAAATCAACCTTGATGAACCGATCAAGACCCTCGGCGAATACATGGTTTCGATCAAAGTCGGATACCAGACCAACGCCGAGGTGAAAGTACAGGTCGTGCCTTTGGTAAAAAGCGAAGAAGAGGCATAAACCTGTCGGTTTATTGAAGCCGCCCCTTTTTCACAATTACCGTACCAGTACAGGAATGATTTACAACCCCGGTTGCCTGCCCAAGGCACCCGGGGTTTTTTTAATGCCCATTAACACAACTGCAGAGCAGCCAACCCGCCCGTACTGCCGAAAACCCTTTCCGGCAAAGGGATCTCAAGCAGCAACGCTTTTCCCCCGGCAAATCCGGCGGGGGAAAATATTAGTGGACGAGGGCCGCTAATTTTAATAAGTTAACCTACTTCTCGAAGACTAATTATCTCAAGTTTGTCGATCTCGCAAAGAACCGCGAGAACGATGGACGGCACTACTCAACTTTTATTATATATCGTTGGCCGAATTGGTCGATTTCGACTTTTTACGAGGCCATTAAAGTTTCGGACCACATTCTGACGCCCATGGAACCGGCCAAAAAACAGACTGCGACAATTCACCGTCTGCCCCCTCAGAATATCGAGGCGGAGCAATGCGTCCTCGGTTCGATTCTTCTCCAGCAGGGCACCATGGTCAGGGCCGTCGAATCCCTTTCCGCTGAAGATTTCTACCGGCCGGAGCACAAGCTGATTTTCTCAGCCATGCTCAAGCTCTTCGACCGGACCGAGCCCCAGGATCTCGTCACCATTTCGAACATCCTGAGGGACGAGAACAATCTGGACAAGGTCGGCGGCCCAGGCTATCTGGCCGAACTGACCGACATCGTGCCGGTGGCTGCCAACATCAGCTATTATGCCAAGATTGTCCGGACGAAATCGATCTTGCGCCAGCTGATCTCCACCACCACCTCCATCGCCGGCCGCTGTTATGAAGAACAGGATGACATCGATCTCCTGCTCGATGAAACAGAGCAGACCATCTTTGAAATCTCCCGCGCCAAGAGCAGCCAGTCGTTCTACCAGATCAACTCGGTTGTCAACGACGCCTTCAAGATGATTGAAAAACTCTCCGAGCGCAAGGAGATGATCACCGGGGTTCCGTCCGGTTTTGACGACTTCGACCGGATGACCGCAGGCCTCCAGCCTTCCGACCTGATAATCCTGGCCGGCCGCCCCAGTATGGGCAAGACCGCTCTGGCGATGAACATGGTCCAGAATGCGGCCATTTTAAACAAGGTCCCGGTGGGGGTTTTCAGCCTTGAAATGTCGAAGGAGCAACTGGGCATGAGAATGCTCTGCTCGATCAGCCGGGTAGACTCCCATAATCTAAGAACCGGCCACGTCAAAGACAGCGACTGGCCGAAACTTGCCCGGGCAACCGGCATACTTTCGGAAGCCCCGGTCTATATCGACGACACCCCGGCCATTACCGTGCTCGAAATTCGCGCCAAGGCCAGGCGGATGAAGACCGAGCACGATATCGGCCTGATCGTGGTCGATTACCTCCAGCTGATGCGAGGCCGCGCCTCAACGGAAAGGCGGGAGCAGGAGATCAGTGAGATATCAAGATCCCTCAAGGCGATGGCCAAGGAGCTGCAGGTCCCGGTAATCGCCCTTTCCCAGCTGAACAGAAGCCTTGAGAACCGGCCGAACAAACGCCCCCAGCTCTCGGACCTCAGGGAGTCGGGCGCCATTGAGCAGGACGCCGACCTGATCTGTTTTATCTATCGTGACGAAGTGTATAACAAGGCGGAAGACAATCCCAATCGCGGCGTTGCCGAGCTGATCCTCGGCAAGCAGCGGAACGGCCCGACCGGCACCGTCAGACTTGCCTTTCTCGACCACATAACCACTTTTGAAAATCTTGCCCATCAGGATTATCCAAACGGCTGATTATTAAGGAAAACCAGTAATGGCAACAGACCAGAACATCAGATACGACTTTGCCGCCATTGAAGCGAAATGGCGCACCAAATGGCTTGACGAAAAAACCTTCAGGGTTCACGCCGATCCCGACCGGGAAAAATATTACCTGCTGGAAATGTTCCCCTACCCGTCCGGCAGAATTCACATGGGCCACGTCCGCAACTACACCATCGGCGATGTGGTCGCCCGCTACAAGAGAATGAAGGGATTCAATGTTCTTCACCCGATGGGCTGGGACGCCTTCGGGCTGCCTGCGGAAAACGCGGCCATCAAGAATTCGACCCATCCGGCCAAGTGGACCTACGAAAACATTGATTACATGAAAAACCAGCTCCAGCGCATGGGATTCTCCTACGACTGGGACCGCGAGCTTGCAACCTGCAAACCCGACTATTACCGCTGGGAGCAGCTTTTTTTCATCAAACTCTACGAAAAAGGGCTGGTCTACCAGAAGGTCACCACCGTCAACTGGTGTGAAGACTGCCAGACCGTTCTGGCCAATGAACAGGTGATCGACGGCCAGTGCTGGCGTTGCGACAGCCTGGTCCAGCCGCGGCAGATGAACGGATGGTTCTTCAAGATCACCGACTACACCGAAGAACTCCTCGCCGAATGCGACAACCTGACCGGCTGGCCGGAAAAGGTGCTGACCATGCAGCGAAACTGGATCGGCAAATCAGTCGGGGTCGAGGTCAACTTCCCCCTTGCCGACCTCGAAGGGAGCCTGCCGATCTTCACCACCCGGCCCGATACGATCTTCGGTGTGACCTTCATGTCTCTTGCCCCAGAACACCCACTGGTTCCGGAACTCACCAGAAACACCGGGCAGGAAGCAGCGGTTGCGGCTTTCGTCGAAAAGACCGTTGCCGCCAAACAGGCTCAGAAAGACGACCATGAGATGGAAAAAGAAGGCGTCTTCACCGGCCGCTACTGCACGAACCCCTTCAACGGTGAAGAGGTGCCGATCTATGTGGCCAACTTCGTCCTCATGGAATACGGCACCGGTGCAGTCATGGCCGTTCCCGCCCACGACCAGCGGGACTTTGAATTTGCCGGGAAGTATGAGATTCCGATCAAGGTTGTGATCAATCCGCCGGAAAAAACACTGGTCGCCGCCGAGATGCGCGAAGCATACACCGATCAGGGTGTCCTGACCGCTTCCGGCGTGTTTACCGGCATGAAAAGCGAGGAGGCCAAAGGGGCCATTATCGCCCATGCGGAGGAAAAAGGACTCGGCAAGGGGCAGACCAACTACCGTTTGCACGACTGGGGTATTTCCCGTCAGCGTTACTGGGGCAATCCGATTCCGATGATCAACTGTGAAAAATGCGGCGTTCAGCCCGCACCGGTCGAATCCTTACCCATCGTCCTGCCCGACAAGGTCACCATCGACCCGACCGGCAAATCCCCGCTTCATACCCTGGAAGAATTCTACCGCACCAGCTGCCCGGCCTGCGGCGGTGTTGCCCGTCGTGAAACGGATACCATGGACACCTTTGTCGAATCCTCCTGGTATTTCGCCCGCTACTGCTGCCCCAGGCTTGACGACGCACCTCTCCGCAAGGAAGATGTCGACTACTGGCTCCCGGTCGACCAATACATCGGCGGGGTCGAACACGCGATCCTCCATCTGCTCTATGCCCGATTCTTCACCAAGATCCTGCGTGATATGGGCTATCTGACCATTGACGAGCCGTTCACCAACCTGCTCACCCAGGGGATGGTCATCAAAGACGGCTCCAAAATGTCGAAGTCCAAGGGCAATGTCGTCGACCCCAATGAGTTGATCAGCAGGTACGGAGCCGATACGGTCCGGCTCTTCAGCCTCTTTGCCGCCCCGCCCGACAAGGACCTGGAATGGAACGATCAGGGCGTTGACGGATCTTCCCGCTTCCTGTTCAGAGTGTTCCGCTATGTGATGGCAAACCTGGAAAAGCTGGCAACCGACCGGGCGGTCGATATCGCAACCCTGAACGAAAGCAGCCGTTCCCTGCACCGGAAAACCCACCAGACGATCCGCAAGGTCGGCACTGATATCGAGACCCGGTTCCATTTCAACACCGCGATCAGCGCGGTGATGGAACTCACCAACCTGCTCTTTTCCTTAACCGGTGAGGAGGCAAAAGAAGATATCGAGCCCGCGGTCATCAAAGAAGCGGTAGAGGCAACGATCCTGCTTCTCTACCCGATGACCCCTCATCTCTGCGAGGAACTCTGGCAGGCAACCGGACACCCGACCCCCCTTGATACCGCAGAATGGCCCTCTTTTGATCCGGAAGCGGCAAAAGACGATGAAATCACCGTTGTCGTCCAGGTCAACGGCAAGGTCAGAAGCAGATTGCAGGTCGCGGTCGACATCGCTGATGAGGCTGTGAAAGAACAGGCGATGGCCGATGAGAAGGTCATCAAATTCATTGAAGGGAAAACCGTCCGCAAGGTGATCGTGGTCCCCGGCAAACTCGTCAACATCGTGGCGACCTGATCATGCAGCAGGCTTCATTCCGCCGCACGGTTCTTCCGGCACTCCTCCTGCTCCTGCTCACAGGCTGCGGCTATCAAAGCCCCTATGGCAAAAGTAACGCGGACAGCAGCGAAAACGCGACCGTATATGTCAGCGTCTGGAAGAACAACACCAATGAACTGGGGTTCGATGGGGCAATTTTGCAGAGAATCGGTGACTGGCTGCAGGAATCAAAGCATATCACCCTGACCGCCTACAGGGATGACGCCGATTATATTTTAAGCGGCTCCATCGATTCCATCGATCTGCCGGCCACCGCCTTTTCCGGTAACGACCGGGCGACCACCCTGAAGGCGAGGGTCACAACCAGCTACCAACTGGTCAGGCGTAAAACCGGGGAAAAGGTCAAGACCTCCCAGAATGCGGTCAGGGAGGCCTCCTACAGTGTTGCGAGTGACAGTGTCAGGACCCGCAGCAACAAGGAGGTTGCCCTGGCGACCATTGCGAACGCGATCGGTGAACAGATTTACCTGGAAGTATTTTACACCCTGACCGGTTATCAGAAATAAAAATTGAGGCGGAAACGCCCGGCAACACTATCAACTTCAAGAGGAGAACCATGGTTTCCCGTAAAGATCTAGCCAATGCCATCAGAGCCTTAAGCATGGACGCCGTCCAGAAAGCCAAATCAGGACATCCCGGCGCCCCGCTGGGCATGGCCGACATCGCCGAAGTCCTCTGGAACGACTTTCTAAAACACAATCCGACCAACCCGAAATGGCCCAACCGTGACCGCTTCGTGCTCTCCAACGGCCACGGCTCGATGCTGATCTACTCCCTGCTCCACTTAAGCGGTTATGACCTCTCGATTGATGAAATCAAAAATTTCCGTCAGCTCCATTCCAAAACGCCGGGCCACCCGGAATACGGCTACGCTCCGGGGGTGGAAACCACCACCGGCCCGCTGGGCCAGGGGATCGCCAACGCGGTCGGCATGGCCCTTGGTGAAAGAACACTGGCCGCCCAGTTCAATCGTCCCGGCCATGATCTCATCGATCACTTCACCTATGTGTTCATGGGTGACGGCTGCATGATGGAAGGAATCTCCCACGAGGCGTGTTCGCTCGCCGGCACCCTGAAACTCGGCAACCTGATCGCCATCTATGACGATAACGGCATCTCGATCGACGGCGAAGTCGAAGGCTGGTTCACCGACAACACCCCGCAGCGCTTCACCTCCTATGGATGGCATGTGATCGACAAGGTCGACGGGCACAACCCCGAAGCGATCAAAAAAGCGATTGCCGAGGCGCGGAAAGTCACCGACAAGCCGAGCCTGATCTGCTGCAAGACCATCATCGGTTACGGTTCCCCCAACAAGCAGGGCAAGGAAGATTGCCACGGCGCCCCGCTCGGGGACGACGAAATCGCACTCACCAGAAAGGCCCTGGGCTGGGAGCACCCTCCCTTTGTGGTGCCCGCTGAAATCTATGCGGGCTGGGATGCCAGAAAGTCCGGCGCTGATCTTGAAACCGCCTGGAATGAGAAATTCGCCGCATACCGCAAAGAGTATCCGGAACTGGCCGCCGAATTCACCAGGCGGATGAGTGGCGACCTGCCAGCAGACTGGGAGAGCAAGGCAAACCGGTACGTCAATGCAGTCAACGAGGCGGCCGAGAAGGTGGCAACCAGGAAGGCCTCCCAGAACTGCCTGAACGGCTATGGCCCGGCGCTTCCCGAACTGATCGGCGGCTCGGCGGATCTTGCCGGCTCGAACCTCACCATCTGGAAGGGCAGCAAGGGCGTGAACGTTGACCCGGCAGGCAACTACATCTACTTCGGGGTCCGCGAATTCGGTATGGCGGCCATCTGCAACGGTCTTGCCCTCTATGGCGGATTCATGCCATATTGTTCCACCTTCCTGATGTTCTCCGAGTACGCCAGAAACGCCTTGCGGATGGCGGCCCTGATGAAAATTCAGAATATCCTGGTCTTCACCCACGACTCTATCGGTCTCGGTGAAGACGGCCCGACCCATCAGGCGGTGGAGCAGACCGCAACCATTCGGATGATCCCCAACATGAGTGTCTGGCGACCCTGCGACGCTGTCGAGTCGGCGGTGGCCTGGAAAGCTGCCATCGAAAGGAAAAACGGCCCCACCAGCATGATGTTTTCCCGCCAGAATCTGCCCCACCATGTGCGAACCGGTGAACAGCTCGCCAATATCGCCAAAGGCGGCTACATCCTCCATGACTGCGGCTGTAAGATCCCGGACGCGATCCTCATCGCCACCGGCTCCGAGGTGGAACTCGCCATGGCGGCGGCGGCAATGCTGCAGGAAAAAGGGAAAAAGATCAGGGTGGTCTCGATGCCCAGCACCGACACCTTTGACCGCCAGGACGCTGCCTACCGCGAATCGGTCCTTCCCGCTGCAGTTACGGCCAGGGTTGCCGTGGAAGCGGGCGTTTCCGACTTCTGGCGCAAGTATGTCGGCTTAAACGGCGACGTGGTCGGCATCGACACCTTCGGCGAATCGGCCCCCGCCGATGAACTGTTTAAATATTTCGGTTTCACCACCGAAAACATCGTCGACAAAATCGAAGCACTTATCTGATTAAGTTAAGAGCTTCTCCTCCAGCATAGTGGATGAATCAGAAAGCCCCCCTGATAGGGGGCTTAGACAAAACTTTCTGTATTTCCTTCCCCATGTCACGCAGCCGAGCACCGCAGAAACTGCCGATTAAGGAGTTTGAACTGTTTGAGACCCGCTTCAGCGGGGCGAGTTTTCAAACTCCCGGCAGGTTCGAGGAGCACAGGATATCCCGCCCTTGGCGGGACAAGTGGCCGGGTGCCTTTTCTTTTGGTTCGTTTTCTTTGGGCAAGCAAAGAAAATGAACAAAACAGATATCAGCTTTCATGAAAATCCAAAACCTCACCCTGGAAAACCCGTTCATCCTCGCCCCGCTGGCCGGATACACCGATCTGCCTTTTCGCCGGCTCTGCCGGGAATACGGGGCCGCCCTCTGCTATTCGGAGATGATCAGCTGCCACGGCCTGGTCTACCGCCAGCAGAACACCATCGACATGCTGCAGACCGTCTCGGCAGAAAGGCCGGTGGCCATGCAGCTTTTCGGCGGGGAACCCGGGGTCATGGGGGAGGCGGCTGCAATTCTCTCCGAGTATCCTGTTGATATCATTGATATTAACATGGGCTGCCCGGTGAAAAAGGTGATCAAGAAAGGAGCCGGGGCCTCTCTCATCCGGCAACCGAAGATCGCCGAAGAGATCATACGATCAGTCTGCGCCAACAGCAAGCATCCGGTAACGGTCAAGACCAGGACCGGCTGGAGCCACCACGAGATCGTGGCGGTGGAATTCGCGCAGATGGTGGCGGAGGCCGGAGCAAGCGCTCTCACCCTGCACGCCAGGACCTGGACCGACGGCTTCTCAGGTGTTGTAGACTGGGAGATGATCGGCAAGGTCAAGGAAGCCACTTCAATCCCGGTCATCGGCAACGGTGACATCCTGTGCCATGACGACGGGCTGAAAATGCTCTCCGAGACCGGCTGCGACGGGGTGATGATCGGCCGGGCCGCCCTGGGCGCCCCCTGGATCTTTTCGGCAAAAACCAACCCCCTGCCCTCCCTGCATTTCCGGCTGAAAGCCCTCTCCCGCCACCTTGAACTGGTGGAGCAGTATCAGCCGACCGAATCCATCCTCGGCAAAATGAAAAACCACGCAGGCAAGTATTTCAAGGGAGTCCTGCATGGAAAATCGATCAGGGAAAAGATCTACGCCACAAAAAGCTTTGCCGAACTTAAACACCTTATCCAATCACTGCTCGATCAGAACGGTTAAACCGCGACCACGATCCCCGATAGTTGAACGATCACTGGAAACTCAAGCTGGCTGGCATTTCCCATCTTACAGAACTCTTTCCTTGCCCGTAACTCGATCTCCATAAAATTGCCGGAAGTCCAGCCCTCCTTAAAGGAATTTTAAGAAGTATTTCATGTGATCAATTTGTCGACTTGACTGTTTTCATATGCAACACTTCTATAAAGGTCAATATTCATCCTGATAATTTTGAATGTACCGGCAGGACTGTGATAAATTAATGCTGTAGCATCTTAAAAAAACCAATTTTCATCCATTCCTTCACCGGGGAAGAACATGAAGTTTCAAACACCATTCCTGGCTTTCTTGTTGCTCTTCAATGTCTCCCAATCATTCGCAGCCCTTACCTGTACAACCACCACTCTTCCCGGCGGCAACGACTTTGAGGGGATATCCGGCACTTCCGACTACAACGTCATTGCCGTTGGCCTTAATGGCAATATCTTTATTTTCGACGGCACTTCCTGGACCCAGATGAGTTCACCGACCGTCAGAGCCTTGCGCGACATTTTTCTGCTCCCTGACGGCACAGGCTTCGCCGTGGGAGACCATGGCACCATTCTTTCATTCAACGGCACGATCTGGAGCTCAGTGACTTCAACAGAAGTCCACGACATCGACGGAATCTGGGCCCTGTCCGCCACTGAAGCATATGCGGTAGGCAAGAACGCCACCCTGCTTCGATATGACGGGACCGCCTGGGTCGATGTCGCGGCTGCGGTTCCAGGCCTCAACCCCAGCGACAATCTGGTAAAAGTCTGGGGCACTTCCGCTCTGGTGTATGTGCTCAGCCAGAGAGGGGAACTCTTTATCTTCAACCGGAGTGCCGGGACATGGAGCAATACCACTCTCTGCGATGCTGCCAGCAGCGATGATTTCAAAGATCTCTGGATTGACGCCTCCGGCAATGTCATTCTTTCCGGTAAAAACGGCAGCATTTATCTGTACAACGGTTCATCCTGCTCATCGGTGGCCACCGCCACCCATGAACTCAACGGTATCTACGGATCAACTTCAACCGGACAGATATATAGTGCCGGCAACAACGGGGTGGTCATGTATTACAACGGCACCTCCTGGCAGGAACTGGCTCAGGGAACGGAAGACCTCAAAGACGTCTGGCTCTCCTCCACCGGTTCGGTTTATTACAGCGGCAAAAATGCGGCAATGACCGTCTGCAGTTCGGAAGTCCTGACCGGACTTGCCGCCTGGTGGCAGATGGACGAGGCAACCTGGAACGGCACGGCAAACGAGGTAGTTGACCAGCAGCCGGGCAGTTATCATGGCCGGGCGGTAAATGGCGCCTTTACCGACATTACAACCCCGGCTATTTCCGGAAATCCCGGCACCTGCCGCTACGGCGTTTTCGACGGCACGAATGATTACATCGAACTCCCGGGCTTCCCGAACCTCAATACCGATTTCACGATTACCGCCTGGATCAACCCCACGCGCATCGATAAAGACCAGCGCATTTTCGTCGATGACGCCGGAAATTCAGGGGGGTTTGCATTCAGTCTGGGTGACAACAGCAATGGACAGTTGCGCTTATTTTCCAGAAACATCAATCCAGTCAGCCTCGACAGCCCGACCGTCATCACAACCGGTTCCTGGCAGTTTGTCACGGCAGTTCATGATGCAGCCGCCAAGGTAAGGCGTATCTATGTGGACGGAGTTCTCCAGGTACAGGATTCTCCGGCCTACACCGGTACCTGGGGCACAGACCCTGGTCTTGCGGCAATCGGCGGTGAGGTGGACGGCAACAGTGAATCCACAACCAACTGGCGGTTTGACGGCAGCATAGACGAAGCAAGGGTGTATACCAGAGTATTGAGCGCTGCCGAAATCAATCAGGTCATGCTCCAGACCCATCCATGTATTTCCAGCGGCCACTTCGCCATCTCCCATGACGGCAGCGCCGATAACTGCTCAGCTGAAAGGATCACTATTACCAAACATAATGACCTGCATGGCACCGAGACCACCTATACCGGAACCATCAACCTCACCACTTCCACCGGCCATGGAGACTGGTCTGTTATAACCGGTACGCCTGCAGGCCTTGTTAATAGTGGCGGCGGCAGCGGCAGTTACACCTTTGACGGCAGCGAATCAGGCGTTGTGGTCCTCGGCCTGCTGAATACCTTCAGCGAATCCTTGAATATCAATGTCACCGACGGGACTGCAAGTGAAGACCCGGCCGAAGACAACGACCTGGTTTTTTCCGGGAGCCTTTCTGAAACCTTTGCCGACAACTTTGACCTCAGGGCCTATACCAATAACGACGGCAGCGCCAATTGGGCCACAAACTGGCTGGAAATATCGGAAAACGACGGCCCGACCAATGGCGATGAGCAGGTGGTCACCGATCTCGGCAACAACTATTCACTGCAGGTTAAAGACAACGACGGTTCAGGTGAAGGAGTGCAGCGGGAAGCGGACCTCTCCCTGTTCACAACCGCCATCCTCAGCTTTGACTACCGCAGAAACGGCCTGGACGGCGCCAGCGACTATGTGGCGGTATATGCCTCAGGAGACGGCGGCGGCTCGTGGACGGAATTGCCCGGCGGCCGCTTTGCGGGGCCGGGAAATGATGCAGCATATCAATCATTTTCCTATGATATCAGCTTGTATATAGCCGCCAACACCCGTATCAGGTTCTTAAGTTCGTCAACTTTGTCAAATAACGACATCGTCTATTTCGACAACATCGAAATCGCCGCCTCGGCGCCTCCCGTCTGTGCCGGGGTTGACCATTACGAAATCCTTCATGACGGGAACGGGATCAACTGCCAGGCGGAACCGGTAACCTTCAGCGCCCACGATTCAGCCCATGGGGTAATCGCTGCCCATACCGGTCTCATCACCTTATCCACCAGCACCGGCCATGGGGACTGGTCGGTCATCAGCGGCAATCCGGCCAATCTTGTCAACTCCGGAGATGGTGACGGGACCTATACCTTTGACGGCACGGAATCAGGAGCTGTGGTGCTGGGGTTAAAAGACACCTTTGTTGAAAACACCAACATCAATGTGACCGATGGTTCAGCTACCGAACTGACCGGTTCAGCCCAGGCGGCTGAGGATGCAGACCTCGCTTTTGCCGAGGCCGGTTTTAATTTTCTGGCAGGAGGTGTAATCAATGCCATCGGCAATCAGATCGGCGGCAAGGCTTCCAACATTGCGCCGGGCAACCAGACTCTTGAACTGGAGGCGATCCGGACCAGTGATGATACCGGCCAATGTGAAGCCGCCCTGGTCAATGCCAATACCATCGATCTCGCCTTTGAATGCATTAATCCTCCCACCTGTACCGCCAACCTGGTAAACATCAACGGCACTGACATAGCCGCCAATAACAGCGGAGCGGTCGCCAGCTATACCGGAGTCTCACTCGACTTCGGCAATAACACCGATACCACGGCCACATTTATCCTGACCTATCCGGAAGTGGGACAACTTCAGCTCCACGCCCGTTACGACATCCCGTTCGGCAGCGGACCACCCTCGGGCAATCTGATGGTCGGAACCGGCAACAACTTTGTGGCCCGACCTTTCGGGTTTGATGTTTCCGCCGCAGGCAATCCTGGCGCAACCACGGCGGCAGGGAATTTGTACACCGCAGCAGGAACTCTTTTCCAGGCAGATGTCCGCGCCGTTCTCTGGCAGGCAGCAGATGACACCGATAATGACGGTGTCCCGGATAATCATGGTGATACAGACCCGGCCAACAATGCTGATCTGGCCGACAACACCGCGGCATTAAATTTCGGACAGGAAACAACCTCTGAAGACGTAACACTCTCATCTCTGCTCTTCCTGCCCGGCGGCGGAAATGATCCAGCCCTGGCCGGGACTCCGACGGTGACCGGTTTTACCAACGGAACTTCATCCGGTAACGTCCGTTATGACGAGGTCGGGATCATCGAACTGATAGCCAATCTGACCGACAACAATTATCTGGGCGCCGGCAGCGTAACAGGCAGATCCGGTCATGTAGGCCGTTTCTCCCCGGCAGATTTTAATGTAAGCCTTGCACCCGACCCGCCGACTCTTGCCGACTCATGCCTCGTCGGAGGATACACCTACCTCGGTCAGCCTCTCAACTTTACGGTGAACCCGGTCCTGACCATCACCGCCAGGAACAGCGTTGGCGCAACCACCCGCAACTATGACTGCGGCAGTTTCTGGAAGCTGCCCGATCCATATACCCTGAATTACACCTTTGCCGATTCCTCCGGGGCCGGACCTGCTCTCACCCCGGCAAACGGTACCGCAAGCCCTGCTGCTGGAGAGACGACCGACTGCAACGGCTCAATATCCGTGACCGTCGCGGACAGCCTCAGCTATGCCCGTCCGGCCGTTACCGCACCGGTCCAGCCCTTTGCCGCCGCCATTGATCTCGCCGCAGACCCAGCGCAATTTACCGACAGCGATGGAGTCTGCTTCGGCGCCGGCTGCCTGCCCTTTACCCGGGCCGGGATCACCGGGGCCAATCTGCGGCACGGCCGCTCAACGGCCGGGAACGCCTACGGCCCGGAAACGGCAACCGCGGCCAATCCATTGGTGATGCCGATAGCGGTTGAATATTACGACAGCTCCCCCGCCTGGGTCACCAATACCAGCGACAGCTGCACAGGTTTTACTTACCTGATCACCCCGAACGGCACCATCACCGTCACCGGCAGCCCCGTAAGTCCGATCACGACCTCAAGCGGCATCGGCAACCTGTCATTATGGCCCACTGCCGATCCGGCTCCAGCCGGGGGCTCGGTTGACCTCAACTACGACTTCCCGCTCTGGCTGGATGATCTCGCCGTTGAAGCATTTTTCGGCATCTACCGCGGCAATGACCGGATCATCAACTGGCGGGAGATTGTGAGGTGACCAGTGGCCACCAGTGAAGAGTGAAGAGTGAAGAGTGAAGAGTGAAGAGTGAAGAGTGAAGAGTGAAGAGTGAAGAGTGAAGAGTGAAGAGTGAAGAGTGAAGAGTGAAGAGTGAAGAGTGAAGAGTGAAGAGTGAAGAGTGAAGAGTGAAGAAATTTATTTCCATTCT